>VXRD01000025.1 GCA_009838845.1 Gemmatimonadota bacterium
CCCTAATGAAACATCTTCCGCATATATTTGTAGAAAGGAGAAAATGAAAAACTAAAAGTACACGCTTCAAAATCCAAAATATGGTCTGTGTGTACGCCACAAAATTTTGCATACAGGTCATAATGTATCACTGTGTATAAACTCATCAGGAGGGACTTATGAAGAAATTATGTGGCATTTTGATTGCGGGAATTTTTCTAATCGCCCCCGCAAATGCTCAGATGTCGGTCGGTATTACTCTGGATAGCTATACGGGATATATTTGGCGCGGTTATGTGCTCGGAGCCGATGACAAAATTGTGGCCCAGCCGGGTATTGAGGTGGGATTCGGTGAAACGGGTTTGTCATTAGGTGCGTGGGGATCGTGGTTTGTGCAGGACCGCGTTGATGAAACAGCTCCCGATACCCAAACCCAAAATGTCGATGAACTCGACTTTTATGCCGACTATTCGAGGTCCTTGAGCGACGACATGGGCCTGGGCGTTTCGATTGGTTATATTCAATACGTATTTCCCAGTGCAGATGAAGACTCAAATCTCTCACAAGAAGCTTATATTGGGCTATCTCTGGACAACGCCATATCACCTGCACTGACATTTTATTACGATTTTGGTCTGGTAGAGGCCTGGTATGCGTCTTTGTCGGGAGGCTATGACATTCCGCTCGGCTCAGAAGATGGGCAAGTATTGAGCATCGGTGCAAGTGTTGCGATGAGCAATTATGTAGTAGATGAAACCGGTGCTAATAAAATAGGTTTTAACGATCTCACGGTTACAGCTTCTCTCAGTTGTAATGCGTGCGCAATTTCGATTGCGCCGACCATTGGATTTTCTTATGCCGATACAGAAATCAATCCCGACAACCGCACTATTTGGGGAGGCGTAAGCATCGGATTTGGGCAGTAAGATATTCAATTCTCGATCCGGGTCGGCATTTCTGGTTTGCTTCGTGGCGTGGTTAATCAGATGCGACCAGGCGAGGAGGGGAGACCTTTTGAGGTCTCCCCTTTATTTTTTCAAGGTACATAGATGTCCCAAAATCAAATCTGTCGCAATGGTAAAATCGCGATCTCCGCAAACGATGAGATCGGCATATTTGCGGGAGGGTTCGACATAAGTATCGTGCATGGGGCGCACAGTTTCGAGGTACTGAAGGGTAACGGATTCGGGAGAGCGTCCGCGTTCATCGACATCGCGGTTGACGCGACGAATCAGGCGAATATCTGGCGGTGCATCCACAAAAATTTTCAAATTCAGAGCATCGCGCAGTATTTGTTCGACCAACAGGAGAATGCCTTCGACAATAATAATGGGGCGAGGGCATAACTCAAGGGTTCTATTAGAACGGGAATGGGTAGTAAAATCATAAGTTGGTATCAATACGGTCTCCCCGCGGGATAATGCCTGAAGATGTTGCACCAGCAAATCTGTCTCGAGTGCATCGGGATGATCGAAATTGATTTGCCTGCGCTGGTCTGCCGGGACATGGGCAAAATCGCGATAATACGCATCGTGGGAAATCCGTAGCGCACAATCATCCCCGAGATGATCAAAAAGTATGTTTGACAGTGTGGTCTTACCCGCACCAGTG
This sequence comes from Gemmatimonadota bacterium, assembly GCA_009838845.1. Classification (NCBI taxonomy): domain Bacteria; kingdom Pseudomonadati; phylum Gemmatimonadota; species Gemmatimonadota bacterium. The sequence continues at coordinate 1,591 of VXRD01000025.1, forward strand.
CCTCCGGCAATACCAACTATATAGGGCTTGCAAATCGCGTTGGGCATGTGTATTATCCGTAAAATCTGCAATACAAAATAACAAAAAAACCTTCTGGATTGCGGCTAACACCCTGCCGCAATGACGGCTCTAAAACGCAGTATTTCTCGACTGCTAACCTGATAGCTTGTTTTGCATTGATAGCTTATTTTCTCCACATTTTCAAGGATACAAACAAATGCATATTGTCGAAACAGATTTAGAAATTCAGCGCGAGCCATTCGCACGGCCCTTTGCGTTTAAGGGATCGGCTTTTCACGAAAAGTGGAATCTCGTCGTGCGTTTGAAAGACGCCGATGGGTATGAGGCTTTTGGGATAGGTGGTTTGGCCGTACTGTGGTCAGACGCTACCGTATTTGCTGCACATACGGAAATGGGCGGCAATTTGCTCCAGGCGTCTCTCCTGGAATTTGCACTACAGCACATCAAAGGGAAAGAATTTGCCGATCCAATCGCATTGTTCGACACCATTGAAAACGAAGTCTTTTCTTATGCCAAAGCGATCACAGGCCAGGGGGATTTGCGCCGAACATTTGCGCTAATTGCACTGGTAGCGCTGGACAATGCCGCATGGATCTTGTATGCAAAGCGGACGGGATTGACGACCTTCGACGCCTTAATCCCGGAAAAATTTCGCTCATTTTTATCCCATCGCCAATCGCATGTCGCGCTCGTACCCGCAGTGAGTTATACCCTGCCCATAGATGAATTGCGGGCAATTTTAGATAGCGGAGCGTACATACTAAAAATCAAAATTGGGCATCCGGGAGATGAAACCGAAATGGTAAAAACAGACATGGCCTGTCTGTCGCAGATTCACAGTCTGGCATCTCAGTACGAAACGGAGATGACGGATTCGGGCCATGTGCTCTATTATCTCGACGCCAATGGTCGTTATGGCGAAAAAAACAGCATGGCGCGCTTATTAGATCACGCGGACAATGAAGGTATTCTGGATCGCATTGTCCTGATTGAAGAACCCTTTTCCAGCCCAGCAGATATCGATGTACACGACTTGCCTGCCCGTTTTGCAGGGGATGAAAGCATCGAAACCGTTGCGGATGTACACACCCGTCTGGAACAGGGATATGGCGCTATGGCGATCAAACCCGCGGGTAAAACCCTCTCATTGGCTTTTCGCATGATCGAAGCCGCAACGCGCTATAATGTACCGTGTTTTGTGGCGGATAATGCGTGTGTACCCGTGCTGGTGGAATGGAACAAAAACGTGGCCGCGCGATTGCCTGCATTTCCCGGTGTGAAAGGGGGATTGATGGAATCCAATGGCCCGGAAAATTACGGGACATGGGATCGCATGCTCTCGGAATATCCCGTGCCCAATGCATCGTGGTTGCGACCCAGAGGTGGTGCATTTGTGTTGGATGAGAACTACTACGATCAAAGCGGAGGGATTTTTGAAGAACCTGCTGTGTACACGCGATTATTTACAAAATAAGATAGGCGATTCATCGCTTGCATTTTTACAAACGTATGTTTCTTTTAGACTAACGACACCATTTGAATCTGACTCATTTGAAGGTAAGAGATGCGCCTGCACCACATTAGGCTGTGGGCATAATGATTTGATGCACAATATCTGGCGCATACCAGATAAAAAAAAACAGTAGTCTTGACTTAATAAAAACAATGGCTTATTTTAATGCCGTCTTTGAGGTAACGTTTTTTTTAATCCCCCGAATCAAGCAGATGATCCCGATCCCCCATCGGATATTCTCAGTCATCTGTGAATAGCTTATCTGCACTCCCCGTTCCAATTCTCTCTGCCATACATTTGAATTAGCGAACTCGCTATTTTTGGTTTTGACATGTAAAAAACCCGGGGGCGAGTTGACTCAACGTAGCCGGATTCTCTGCAGAATCATCTCTCCCAGGCTGTGTGAGTCGTCTGCCCCCGGGCTGATTTTAAGCGGTGTCTAAATTGTTTTATTTGTGGTAATTTTCACCTCTGATAATCGTAAAGGCGCGATAGAGTTGCTCGAGCAAGATAACGCGCGCCAATTCGTGCGGAAAGGTCATAGGTGAAAGTGACAAATGCCAATCTGCACGCGACAAAACTCGAGATGCAAGCCCAAAAGGGCCGCCAATGAGAAAAAAGAGGCGGCTTTTTCTTTGTACGCGCACATGGTTCAATCTTTTGGCTAAAATTTCAGAACGACACAATTTGCCAGAAGGCCCGAGAGCAACCACAGTGGCATCTGGATGCAGCGCACTTAAAAGGCGATGGCCTTCTTTCTCAATAATATCAGACACACGGGCATTTTTGCCACCGCGTTCTTCGCGCACCTCAATCTCATCATAAGCGACGTAGTGTTGCAGTCGCTTGATATAATTTTGTGCGGCGTCTCGATAACACGCGTCTTTGAACCTGCCCACAGTGACCAAAGTGATCTGCATATTTGCCATTATACTCAGATTTGATATGTTTTACAAGAAACTTGTTCACCGCCCCAAAAAACGGTATAATATCAGAATGCAAAAATTTTCTCTTATCCCCTTCTACGCGGAAGTGAACGCATGCTCTCTCGATTTTTGACATTTTTCACAATCTGCATACTATATGGATCGAGCAGTGCCGAGTTGTACATGTCCGTCGATGATATCCAGCGCGGCATGAAAGGCGTTGGCCGCACGGTATTTCAGGGCACCCGCATCGATACATTTGGCGTCGAAGTTTTGGGTGTTTTACGCAATGTCTTTGGCCCAAAAAGCGATATGATTCTCGCCCGGTTATCCGGTGGCCCCATGGCGCAAACGGGCGTCATCGCCGGCATGAGTGGCAGTCCGGTATATATCGAGGGCAAACTCGTCGGCGCAGTCGGCTACAGCATTGGTGCATTCGCCGAAGAGCCAATTGCGGGAATCACGCCAATTGGCGAAATGATGACGGTACTCCAACGCACATCGCGAGACACCCTGTCGAACGCGACATTTGGATCTGCGCCGTGGAATGGACAAATAGATGGCGTACATGGCGGTGTGCTAAAACCCGTGGCTGTACCTTTGATGCTCTCGGGATTTGCTCAGCAAGTGGTCGTGGAATATCGAGAAGAATTGTCAAAATACGGCCTGTTGCCCATGCAGGGCGGCGGCGGAACAGACCCATCTCTATCTATCGGTCCATTTGAACCGGGCGCGCCTCTGGGCGTGCAACTGGTCCGGGGCGATCTCAGTGTCACGGGTATTGGCACGCTCACGCATCGCGTGGGTGATAAGGTAGTGGGATTTGGACATCCCCTGTTATTTGGCGGTCGCACGGCGATGTCTATGACCGCAGCATTTATTCACGAAGTGATTTCCAGCCAAATGCTTTCGTTTAAGGTGGGCACAGCATCGCGACATATCGGTGTGATCTTACAAGATCGCGCACCGGGCATTGCTGGCGTAATAGGATCTGAAGCAGAAATGATGCCTGTGCGTATCTCTGTCGTATCTCCCAACCACGACGCTTCGTTTAATATGGAGGTATTTCGACACAGAGAATTGGGCCCATTGCTGGTGCGAATGGCCGTAGCGACCTCTGTTATCTCCGCTGAGAAATTGACGGGTGAAACCACTGTTGCAGGACAATTGACGTTGCACATGCCCAAACGCGAACCCGTGAAAATAAAAAATAAGTACGCAGGGACTCAGGGGCTTGGGTTGGCGGTATTGGGCTTGACACAACCCCTTGCGCAAGTGATCCAGAATCCTTTTGTCGATGCCAATATTGACTCGGCTATATTTCAATTATCCGTTGAGGAACGTACCCAAAGTGCGCGTATTGAAGGGCTGCGATTGGATCGTTCGCGCTACGAACCGGGCGATACAGTACACGTCTCTATTGCGCTGGCTCCGTTGCTGGGCAAGCGCGAGACCGTAGATGTCGCCTTGCCAATTCCCGGGTTTATGGCATCAGGACGTTTGATATTGCAGATTGTAAATGAACGCGAACAGCGATTACAAGATATGAAACGCACCGCTTATCAACCCAAAACACTGGATGGACTGATTGGTCTGATCGAGAAATCGGGGCGCAATGATGTGCTCGTTGTAAGATTCATAGCTTCCCGCCCCAGCGTGACAATGGGCGGACGCGAAATTTCGGGACTGCCCACTTCGGTTCTGTCAGCACTATCACTGGCACGAGGGTCAGATGTCGTGCAAAAATCACAGCAGTCGGTATATAGCCAAAAACACGTACGGACCAACTATGTATTGACCGGCAGTCAAACGGCGCTTCTGGTCGTGGGCAAAGACGGTAGTGCAACATTTTCAAGCAGGAGAGGTTCGGGTGAAGAAAAAAGATAGAATATTGAGAGCGGGGATGACACATGTGCTGCTTTTCATCTTCCTTGGAACAATCGCAAACGCAGTGTCGCCCAAAATTTGGCGAGAAGATTCACAGACGGCTTTCCTGAAAGGAGAACCCGATGGCGTGTCGCTCACGCGGGAAGGCACAGTGACATTGGCGCCATCCTATAAACGGGTAGCAAATACAGGTGAAGACTTTGTGTGGGCACTATCTGTAGATAAGGACAAAACCCTGTACATCGGAACCGGCAATAAAGGTCGAATTTACATGCTCAAACCCGACAGCGATCGGGCAGAACTGTTATTTGATGCCCCCGATTCCGCAACAGTTCACATTTTTAGCCTCGCCATTGGCGCAGATGGCGCTATTTACGCGGGCACATCGCCGGGCGGGCTGATCTACCGCATCGCCCCGGGACGAGAACCCACGGAATTTTGTCAGACAGGTGATCGCCATGTATTTGCAATAGTCGCACGCCCAAACGGTGGCTTATATGCGGGCACAGGTGGGGACCAGGGGCGCATTTTGAAAATTGACAAACAGGGCAAAGTCACCGCGCTCTACGCGAGCAAAGATCCCAATGTGGTATCGCTCGCGATAGGTGCTCAGGGCGCGCTTTATGCGAGCACAGATAACAGCGGCCTGATTTATCAGGTGCGCGATCAGGGTGGTGCAGATGTACTTTACGATGCCCGTGAAAAAGAGATTCACTCGCTGAGTGTAGGGCCAAATGGCACCATTTATGCGACAGCGATGGCGCAAAGCGGTCGGACAGAAGGAAATGGAAGAGAGCAAAAAAGGTCAGATCAATCCGGCGCAACACTGTATGCGATCCGACCTTCGGGATTGGCAATGCGACTGTGGAACACCGATGACCCGATGTTGTTGGATTCCGTAATAGATCCCGACGGCACAGTAAAAGTAGTCACGGGAAAACACGGGCGCGTGTATCGCGTTTGGCCCGATGGCAACGCCACTTTGCTCGCAGAATTAAAAGATGTAAATCCCTGGGTAATGATTGCCGCGCACAATAATGCAATGTGGATTGGATGCAGCGGATCAGGAGAAATTTATCGAATAGAAAAAGAATTTGCCAGAGAAGGGCAACTCACTTCTGAACCTTATGACTTTGATCGGGTATCGCATTGGGGGCGCGTATCGTGGCAAAGCGAAACACCAGCAGAAACATCGGTCGCTGTTCAAACGCGGTCCGGCAACAGCGAAGAACCCGACGATACGTGGAGCGCGTGGTCAGAGCCAATCACCACATCGGGAAAACCCGTTACCAGTCGCCCAGGGCGTTTTTTGCAATATCGGTTGATATTGAAGACACAATCAGAAGATGCGACACCAATGGTGCGTTCTATCAAACTCGCGGGCTTGCAGGACAATGTTCATCCCAGAATATTACGGGTTAGAGCCGAGGCCGACCAATCTGGTAACGAAGGTGAAAATCCAGAATTTATGGAAAAAGGCGTGTGGAAAATTGATTGGACTGCCGGTGATGCCAACGACGACGCCTTGATTTATACCCTGTATTTCAGAAGTATTGGAGAACCGAACTGGCGGCTGCTAAAAGACGACTTGAAGACCTCACATTATTTTTGGCACACCGAATCTGTTCCCGATGGCACGGTCGAAGTTAAGGTCGTCGCATCAGACAGGTTGGACAATCCCATCGAATTAACAGCCGAGGCGGTCAGCGCGCCCTTTGAAATTGATAATTCGGCACCAACTGTGCAGTTGCACAACATAAGGCAGATCGACAAAAAAGTACGCGTAACCGGTTCAATCCAGGACGCTGCCACTGCAATTCACAAGGCAGCGTACTCACTCAATTCCGACGATTGGAAGGTGGTCTTTCCCACTGACCAGATATTTGACTCGCCAATAGAGACACTGAATTTCTCTATTCAAAATCTGAAAACCGGCTCTTATACACTCGTAGTAAAAGCGGAAGATGCACTGGGCAATGTGGGTGTTGGAAAAACCGTTTTTGAAGTGAAATAATGAATGAATTCGAAACCAAATATCGGTCAACCGGATTGCCTTTTGTCACCTTAAAGCTGGCGCAAACACTGGACGGCAACATCGCCACCTGCACGGGCGACTCGAAGTGGATCACATCAAAAGCATCGCGGGTGCGCGGACATCAACTTCGCGCAAAGGCCGACGCAATTCTGGTCGGGCGCGGCACTGTGATGGCCGACGACCCGGAATTATCCGTGCGATATGTCGATGGATGCAGCCCGACAAAGATCGTTCTGGACTCTCAGCTAAAAATTGGACTAAACGCTAAAATTTTTGGCGGGGCACCTCTGATTATAGCAACCGCTGAAGAAGTGTGCAAAAAACGGATAAAAGAACGAAAAAAAAAAGGAGCGCAGGTCTGGCAGTTGCCAATACTGAATGGTCAAATAGATTTGAAAGCAGTCTTGCAAAAAGCCGCTCAAATGGGATTGCGACACATCCTGATCGAAGGCGGCAGTCGCGTAGCTGCATCGGCATTGCGCCTGAGCCTGGTAGATCGGATAGCCGCATTTGTCGCGCCCAAAATACTGGGTGCAGGCATACCCGCAATCGGATCCTTAAACATCACTTCAATAACCGATGCAATAGAACTTGAAAACGTAAAAGTCGAATCCATCGGCAATGATTTTCTGTTCACTGCGCACGTAAAAAAAACGTCCAAAAACGGCTGAGCAATCATGTTTACTGGCATTGTAGAGGAAGTGGGAACGATTCGGCATATTGAATCGCGCGCGGATTATCAGCGCACGACCATAGCAGCAAAGCAAGTTCTCAATGGCGTAAAAATAGGCGACAGCATTGCCATTGAAGGTGCGTGCCATACCGTCGTACATTTTGATGCCGACACATTTGTGATCGAATCCATAGCAGAAACACTGCAAAGAACCACATTGGGTGATTGTCGCGTGGGCAACCGCGTTAATTTAGAGCGATCTTTAAAACTCGGCGACCGCCTCGACGGTCATCTCGTAGCCGCACACATCGATGGTGTGGGCCACGTGAAAGGCCGAACGGAATCTTCGGATCAAATTGTATTTGAATTTGAAGTACCGCCTGAGTTGGCCCCTTATATTGCCGAAAAAGGATCCATCACCGTCAATGGAATCAGCCTGACAGTAATTGCAGTAACCGACCGCACCTTTTCGATTGCGGCAATTCCGCACACACTAAAAGTAACGACATTATCGGAAAAATATCCGGGTGACCGGGTAAATATCGAAGTGGATATAATCGCGCGTTATCTGGAGCGATTGGTGCAACCTATGAATGGAAAAAATATGCTCACGGAAGATCGCATTCGGGCGATGATGAGCGTGGACGAATAGACGAGAAAAGCGCGAATAGACGAACCCCGCCCAGCCACCCAAAACCTTCTGGATTGCGGCTTAAAGCATGCCGCAATGACGATGTTTGGGACTGATTGATGATTCGTTGATTCGCTGATTCGCGGAGATATATATGGGCAAAATCGCAACAATCGAAGACACCCTCGAAGATATTCGAGCGGGAAAAATCGTCATTGTGGTCGATGACGAAGACCGGGAAAACGAAGGCGATTTCATCATGGCGGCGGAAAGGGTCACATCTGAAGCCATTAATTTTATGGCGCGCCATGGACGCGGACTGATCTGTTTGCCCGCAACGCCCGACCGCCTCAAAGAACTCGACCTGGACATGATGGTCAATACCAACACAGCGCTTCACGGCACGCCATTCACGGTGAGCATCGACGCGCTCTACGGCGTGACAACCGGTATCTCCGCACAGGATCGCGCCGAAACAATTCGACAATTTGTAGATCCCAAATCGCGGTCTGAGAACTTTGGCCGACCAGGTCACATTTTTCCACTCCGCGCAATGCCCGGCGGGGTCTTGCGGCGAGCGGGACACACAGAAGCAGCGGTAGATCTGGCGCGTTTGGCCGGCCTGTATCCCGCCGGTGTACTGTGTGAAATACTGAATGAAGACGGCACCATGGCACGTTTGCCACAGCTTTTGGAACTTGCCGATCAATTTGGCTTGAAAGTGACGACAATTCGCGATTTGATTGCCTATCGCCGTCGCTCCGAAAAACTGGTGCGCTGTGTCGAGCAAGTGGATATGCCCACGCGATTTGGCGCGTTTCAATTACACCTGTATGAAAGCGACGTAGATGAACGCGAACACGTCGCACTGGTAAAAGGCGACCTTTCCGGCGATGCACCCGTAATGGTGCGGATGCACTCCGAATGCCTGACGGGCGACTCGCTCGGCTCATTGCGCTGTGACTGCGAAAAAAACTTACACTCAGCACTCGAGATGATCGAAAAAGAAGGACGCGGGGCACTGGTGTATATGCGGCAGGAAGGGCGGGGTATTGGCCTGCGGGCAAAATTGCACGCGTACAAACTGCAGGAAGAGGGATATGACACCGTAGAGGCCAACCTGAAACTCGGATTTAAAATGGACGAACGAGACTATGGCATTGGCGCGCAAATTTTGTCGGATTTGGGAATCAGAAAAGTCTTACTCATCACCAATAATCCATCAAAGCGCGTGGGATTAGAAGCGTATGGAATAGAAATTATAGACAGCATCCCGGTCGCCATTCAGGTCAACAAATGGAACCTATCATATATGCGAACCAAGCAAGAAAAAATGGGGCATTTATTTAAAGAGGACGAATTGCAATTAGGCGATGAAGGAGATAGTGATGCCCAGAGTTTATGAAGGTCAGTTATCGGCAGAAGGCATGCGATTTGGCATTGTGGTGGGACGATTCAATGCGTTTATCAGCAAAGAATTGCTCGGCGGTGCGCTCGATTGTATTGCGCGACACGGTGGCGATACAGACGCCATAGACGTGGTATGGGTACCGGGAAGTTTTGAAATTCCCACCATGGCACAAAAAATGGCGCAAAGCGGTCGATATGACGCGCTGATCTGTCTGGGCGCAGTAATCAGAGGTAGCACGCCACATTTTGACTACGTATGCAACGAAGCCTCAAAAGGGGTGGCGTCCGTTGGCCGCGAAACAGGTGTGCCCACCATATTTGGCATTTTGACAACCGACACCATTGAACAGGCGATTGAGCGGGCGGGAACAAAAGCCGGGAATAAGGGCTGGGAAGCTGCCCTGGGCGCGATTGAAATGATTGGGGTTATCGCCGCATGGGAAGCAAAAAAATGATTAAATCAAGACGCAAAGCGCGTCAGGCTGCGCTGCAAGCACTTTATTGGACTGCAAGTGTGGGCGATCCCGTGCAACAGACAGCGCAGACCATGTGCATCCGCGCGCGTCTTTCGGCATCAACCTCGGATTTTGCGATCAATCTGGCTCAAACAGCCTGGGAACACCGCGAAGAACTGGACGCATCTATTGAACCCGTACTGGAAAACTGGTCATTGGACCGGGTTTCGCGCATCGACCGAATCGTGCTCTGGATGGCCCTTGCGGAAATGCGCTATTTCAAAGATATTCCCTACAAAGTCTCTATTGACGAAGCCATAGAACTGGCCAAGCAATTTAGCGAAGCCAATGCTTCTAACTTTATCAACGGCATCCTCGATACCCTGTCCAAAGATGCGGAACAACCCAATGGATAATATTGGACGCATTGCGATCTTTTCAGACGTACACGGAAATCTCGAAGCCTTGCAAACCGTACTGGAAAAAATTGCAGAAGCACAGGTAGATCGAATTATTTGTTTGGGCGATATGGTCGGATACGGCGCAGACCCCAATATGTGTATAGAGCGCGTGCGCGAAGTATCGGACCTCGTGCTGGCGGGCAATCACGATTGGGCAGCTGTGGGCCTGGAAGATCCGGGGTTTTTCAACCCCGTGGCACTGGCGGCAATACAATGGACCGTTCAAATGCTGAGTGATGAGAACGCCTCGCTATTGCGTTCTTACCAACCCTTTCAAAATGAATCTGCTTATTGTTATGCCCACGCTTCGCCAATTGAACCCGAGTTGTGGCACTATTTATTCGACCCCGAAGATGGCTGGTCAATGCTCGCCCAAACCAATTTCGAGATGTGTTTTGTCGGGCATTCTCACCGTGCATTTGTGTGCTCGGCATCTCAAAAAACAGTACTTACGCGCGAAGGAGAAGTGCAGTTGTCCGACAATGATCGCTATCTCGTAAATGTCGGCAGTGTAGGACAACCTCGCGACGGCGATGCGCGGGCGGCTTTTGTCGTATGGGACCGGGAAAATGGGAACCTCCAATTGCGCCGCGTGTCTTACGATGTGGCGACAGCACAGGCCAAAATTCTATCCGCGGGACTTCCGCCTTTTTTGGCCGAACGCATCGAACTTGGGATGTGACACCTCATTATCCACAGGATAATCACAATGAACTTCCTGACAAAAATTTTCGGCAGCAAACACGATCGGGACGTAAAGAAAATGCAACCGATCGTGGATGAAATTAATCAACTCTACGAAGAATATGCCTCTTTGTCCGACGAGGCATTAAAGGGCAAAACAGCGGAGTTCCGCGCGCGCATTGCCGAAGCGACTGATGATGCTCAAGAGCATCTCAATCAGCTCAAAGAAGAACTGGACGCGATGCAGCGAGACGAAGACCGCACCGAACAATTGGAAGCCATTGCCGAAATCGAAGCCGAAATCAAGGATATTGAGCGCGACGTACTCGATGAAATCCATCCAGAGGCATTTGCCGTCTTTAAGGAAACGTGTCGCCGCTTCAAAGAGCGGGAGAAGTCCTGGGATCGGGCTGGCGATCAAATCGTGTGGCATGAAATACCCTATGACGTGCAATTGGTCGGTGCAACCGTATTGCATCAGGGCAAAATCGCCGAAATGGCCACGGGCGAAGGCAAAACACTGGCTGCGGGCCTGGCTCTGTACTTAAATGGCTTGCTCGGGCGCGGCGTGCATCTCGTCACCGTAAACTCCTACCTGGCCAAGCGCGACGCCATGTGGCTGGGACCCGTGTATTTGTTCCTGGGCCTCACCGTAGGCGTCATTCAGGACCGCGCGTTGGGCGTGGAAGGTTTTATTATGGAAGAAGAGGGGAAAGACGGGTATCGCATGCGCCCATGCGACCACAAAGACGCCTGTCTCATGGATATCGTGTACGGCACAAAAGACCAGTTTGGTTTTGACTACCTCTACGATAACATGGCGATTCGCCCCGAAGACCTGATACAGCGCGAGCACTATTTTGCAATTATCGACGAAGTAGATAGCATCCTGATTGACGAGGCGCGCACACCGCTGATCATTTCGGGACCCGTGTCGGAATCCTCGTCGCATCGGTATGAAGAAATGCGTCCGCTGGTCGAAAAATTGGTACGCGCCCAAACCCGAATCGTAAACAATATTTTAAAGCAAGCAGAAGAAGAACTCGAGTCTGGCGACGAATACGAGGCCGGCATCTTGTTATTGCAGGTCCAGCGTGGAATGCCCAAAAATAGTCGCTTCATGAAGCGACTTCAGGAAGAGGGCATCAAGCGCCTCGTACAGCGGGTTGAATCCGATTATATCCGCGACAAGCGCACCGGGGAACTGGACGAAGACCTCTATTTTAGCATCGATGAAAAAAGCCACATCATCGACCTGACAGAAAAGGGTCGCGACGAAATCAGCCGCAATCCAGACGACTTTGTATTGCCAGACCTCGATGAAGTACTTGGGGATATCGAACAGAATAAATCGCTATCCGATTCAGACAAAGACCACGCAAAAGAAGCCGCCTATCAGGACTATGGAGAAAAGAACGAGTCTATCCACAGCGTGCGAAAATTATTGCAAGCCTATTCTCTATACGAAAAAGACGTGCAATACATGATCGACGACGGCAAGGTCGTCATCGTCGATGAATTTACGGGACGGCCACAGCCCGGACGCCGTTTTGCCGATGGATTGCACCAGGCATTGGAAGCAAAAGAAAAGGTAAAAGTCGAACGCGACACGCAAACAGTGGCAACCATTACGTTGCAAAACTACTTCAGACTCTATGACCGACTGGCGGGAATGACGGGCACTGCCGAAACAGAAGCAGAAGAATTTCATCAAATCTACAAGCTCGATGTGGTATCGATCCCAACGCATGAGCCAGTGCGCCGCATCGACTTCAATGACTGGATATACCGCACAAAACGCGAAAAATACAATGCCCTGCTCGATGAAATCGTGCACTTGCACGAACAAAAATTGCCAGTCCTGGTCGGCACAATTTCCGTTGAAACCTCCGAATTGATTTCGCGGATGCTCACGCGCAAAAAAATCAAACACCAGGTGCTCAATGCCCGACAAAATGTACAAGAAGCGCAGATCATCGCGCAGGCCGGACAACCCGGTGCCGTGACAATAGCAACCAATATGGCCGGGCGCGGCACAGATATCAAACTGGGCCCCGGCATCATAAAAGCACCCGAAGGACACCAGTGTGCATTGATTGCAGATCCCGATAACACCCGGCCCCTGTGTCCCTACATAGACGAATACGGATGTCGGGATGAAGTCCCGTGTGGATTGAATATTATCGGCACCGAACGACACGAATCTCGGCGCATCGACCGGCAATTGCGCGGTCGCTCTGGGCGGCAAGGGGACCCGGGAAGCTCGCGGTTTTTCATCTCACTGGAAGACGATCTGATGCGCCTATTTGGATCTGAGCGCATTGCCCGCGTCATGGACCGCCTGGGAGCCGAAGAAGGCGAAGTAATTGAACACAGCTGGGTGACAAAGTCCATTGAGACCGCGCAAAAACGGGTTGAAGCGCGCAATTTTGAATTTCGAAAACAGGTGCTGGATTACGACGACGTCATGAATCAACAGCGCGAAGTGATTTACGACAGACGCAGACACGCGCTGGAAGAAGAAGATATATCGGCAATGATCAGCGAAATGATCGACGAAACCGTCGATGCACTACTCGATATTCATATACCGCCCGACGCACATCCCGAAGACTGGAATTTTGATGGCTTGATGGAAGATTTGCGCAATGTGTTTTTGCAAGCCCCCATCATACCCGATGAAGATCTGCCCCAATTGCGCGAAGCGGGTTTGCGAGATCGCGTGTTGCGCGGGCTCCGCGAGGCTTATGATCGCCGCGAAAGGGTTCTGGGGGAAGACCGCATGCGCCAGATAGAACGCATGATTTACCTGAGCGTCTTTGATGAAAAGTGGAAAGAACACCTCCGCGAGATGGACGATCTGAAAGAGGGCATTGGCCTTCGCGGTTATGGACAAAAAAATCCATTGATCGAGTACAAGCGCGAAGGTTATGAAATGTTTGTGGCATTGCTCGAAGACATCAACCGCGAAACCCTGCGATTGTTATTCCGCATTTCTGTTGAAGAAACACCCGCACAACCGCGCACCCAACAGCCCGCACGCCTGTCATTGGAACACCGCGATGCCACGGGAATGGGCTTTGCCGGCATGCCCGAACCCGGTCAAGATGAATTGACCGCCAATTCCACAGAAGGCGATGCGCCGAAAAAACAGCCCGTGCGCGTTGAAAAAAAGGTGGGGCGAAACGCGCCGTGTCCGTGCGGAAGTGGAAAAAAGTACAAACACTGCCATGGAAGAGTTTAAAAGCAATGAGGAGATAAACGTATGAAGTCGCGTGAAAATTTGCTGGATGATGCGCGTCAAAACATTCCAGAAATGACTGTACAGGAAGTACATGAGTACATAGAAGAAGGTGAGAATCCCGTATTACTCGACGTGCGCGGACTGGACGAATGGGAGCGCGGGCACTTAAAAGGATCAGTACACATACCGCGCGGAGAATTGGAATACCAGGCAGAATCGGCAATACCCGACAAATCGCGTGAAGTCATTGTAATCTGCGCAGGCGGCGTGCGCTCACTCCTCGCTGGCGAAACCTTGAAAGCCATGGGATACGAAAAAGTGATCTCAATGGACGGCGGATACGGGGATTGGGAAGATGCGCATTTGCCGGCTGAAATACCACCGCCACCGGAAGAAATGGGCGCGCCAGAAACCCCTGAACTGCTCAAAGAGCAAATTGATCATCTGGAAAAAGTATTGGCTCAGAAAAAAACGAAATTGAATGATATGTAGCGATCAGCTTTGAGCTTTCAGCCCCCGCCCTGCCCCCACTGGATCGCGGCTAACATCATGCCGCGATGACGGCCTTGAAGGATTTCCCTCCTACGCCTTGTTTCTTTGTGTGAGGCCTTCACACTTCACGTCTCACCGTCTTTTCACTTGCACAAATATTGATGCACTTGTATATTTTCCCGCCTTAGCACTCAACAGGATGAGTGGCTAATAACATATAACAAGTTAAATTTATTACATTTAACCAACTGTTTTTCAAGGAGGGTTCTCATGAATGTCCGTCCGCTTTCCGATCGCATTCTGGTGCGACGGGTGGATGCTGAAGAGCAAGTGAAGGGGGGCATTATCATCCCCGATACTGCTAAAGAAACGCCTCAGGAAGCAGAGGTCGTTGCCGTTGGGCCGGGCAAACGCAATAAGAATGGAGATGTAATTGCGCCAGCGGTAAAATCCGGAGAAAAAATTTTAATTGGCAAATACGCCGGCACAGAAATTGAAGTTGACGGCGATGAGTACGTAATCGTAAACGAAGACGACGTATTGGGCATTATTCAGTAGAGGAGATAGGTGTTATGGCAAAACAGATTGCCTATGGAATAGATGCTCGCGAGCGTATTCTCGACGGTGTAACGCTCTTGAGCAAAGCCGTGAAAGCCACGTTGGGACCTGCTGGACGAAATGTGGTTGTCGCCAAATCCTGGGGATCCCCCACCGTGACAAAAGACGGCGTGACCGTAGCAAAAGAAATTGAACTCGAAGACGCTTACGAAAACATGGGTGTGCAGATGGTCAAAGAAGTCGCTTCCAAGACTTCTGACATTGCGGGCGACGGCACAACCACAGCGACAGTACTCGCCGAAGCGATCTTCCGCGAAGGCTTGCGCAATGTAACCGCCGGAGCCAATCCAATGGACCTCAAGCGCGGCATCGACGCGGCTGTTGCATCCGTAGTCAAAGCACTGGAAGACCAGAGCCAGCCGGTAAAAGACCGCAACTCAATTGCACAAGTAGGGACAATATCCGCCAACAGTGACAGCAGCATTGGTGAAATTATAGCCGATGCAATGGACAAAGTCGGCAAAGACGGCACAATCACTGTCGAAGAGGCCAAAAGCATCGAGACAACACTGGATGTGGTCGAAGGAATGCAGTTTGACCGCGGTTATCTATCGCCCTATTTTGTGACCGATCAGGAAAACATGGAAGCCATACTGGAAGACGCGCTGATCCTCATTCACGAGGCGAAGTTGTCAAACATGAACGACTTATTGCCTCTACTCGAAAAAGTTGCCGGTGCAGGCAAGCCGCTTCTGGTCATCGCCGAAGACGTCGAAGGTGAAGCCCTCGCCACTTTTGTCGTCAACAAAGTGCGCGGCACCCTCGCTGCCTGTGCGGTAAAAGCACCGGGATATGGCGACCGTCGCAAAGAAATGTTGGGTGACATCGCCGTGCTAACAGGTGGGCGCGTGATAACGGAAGACCTCGGCATAAAGCTCGAAAACGTCGAGATTAGCGACCTCGGGCAGGCCAAGCGCGTGGTGATCGACAAAGACAATACCACAGTTGTAGAAGGCATTGGGTCTATAGCCGATATTCAAGGCCGAACGAGCCAGATTCGTCGGCAGATTGAAGACACCACCTCTGACTACGACCGCGAAAAACTCGAAGAGCGATTGGCAAAATTGGCCGGAGGCGTGGCCGTCATCAACGTTGGTGCGGCAACAGAAACAGAAATGAAAGAAAAGAAAGCCCGCGTCGAAGACGCACTTCACTCCGTGCGCGCTGCAGTTGAAGAAGGCATCGTACCCGGCGGCGGAGTCGCCCTCCTGCGCAGCCTTGGCGCATTAGACGAAACGGATGTGCATGGCGACCAGAGCACAGGCGTAGATATCGTGCGTCGCGCACTGCAAGCCCCCCTGCGTCAAATCGCCGATAATGCCGGCATAGAAGGCAGCCTCGTCGTGCAAAAAGTGAACGAAGGCGAAGGCGCTTACGGGTTTAATGCACGCACCGAGCAATACGAAGACCTCGTAGATTCCGGTGTAATTGATCCCACAAAAGTGGTGCGCACTGCGATGGAAAATGCAGCGTCCATCGCTGGATTGTTATTGACAACCGAAGCCCTGGTGACAGATCTGCCAGAAGAAAACGAAGGTGCAGCGCCCGCCCACGATCACGGGCACATGCACTAAATCGGGTTGTCAAAATATGCTTGACCTCCACAAAGGGCTGACCGCTGGTCAGCCCTTTTTTGTGTGTTTGGTTGAATTTGTGGGCAGTTTTATCTATATTATCAAAGACTTAAACCAAATTTGAGCTAACCATTTGCGAAAGGAAATTATGGCAAAAGCGAAAACACAGGCTGAAGAACCTCGGGAAACTGAAGGCGCGACATCCACAGCAAAAAAAGCAAAACGTCCGTCAAAAAAGCAGGCAACAAAAAAAACAGCCAAAAAACCTGCAAAGAAAACGAACACCAGATCTTCTACACCGCGTGTATCGAAAAAGCGGTCGTCCAAAAAACCTGCAAAAAAGCAACCATCCAAAAAAACAGCGAAAAAGCAATCCGCAAAAAAACCTGCAAAGAAAACGAACACCAGATCTTCTACACCGCGTGCAGCCAAAAAGCAGGCAACAAAAAAAACAGCCAAAAAACCTGCGAAAAAGATCGAAAGGCCTGCCGCACAGGAAGAGCGTACAGTAATTTCATCGCCGCCATCCAGACGGCGTAGAGAAAGGGAAAAGGTCGAAGCAACGGCTTCCGCCGAACAGAATCGAAAAGAGGTAGAAACCGCGCAAACACAAACGCCCCAGGATGTGCAACCAGAAGAAATGCAATGGGGACGTCGAACAAAGCGATCAGGTCCAATTGGCTGGGAAGATCGCGCTGGTGTAAGCACACCTGTTCAACCCGCTCGGCGGCAGGACGCGACTGCAGAGAACCAACCCGTTGAAGCACCTGCAGAACCAGTGGAAGCACCACCGCAAGCGCGAACCGAAACACCTGCTCAGGCCCAGCGGGATGAACCAAAAAAAGAAGATACCCGCAATGTGCAAGATACCCGCAAAGTATCTCGTCCACATAGCGGACGCAATCAGGGCGATCAGAACAAACAGCGGACTTCAAAGCGCACAAGCGATCGCGGTCGCAATCGCCGCCAGAAACCCGAACAACCATCGAACAGATTGACACAAATATTGGCGCAATCGTGGACCGAAGACAAAACGCGGCAATTCATCAGCGAAGGCTTTCTCGGCAGCTTGTCGCCCGAACTGGTCAACAATGGAAAAAGCGAAACCATCCCAGATGCCGAGAAGCTCAAAAAGCCCCTGGAAATGATCCGCAAAGTCCTGGCCGACGAGTGTATGGTAGCCGACGATGTCACAGATTTGATGTTGCTCGACGTGGTGATGAATGCCCTGTCAGACCGCATTGACGTGTGCCGCCTACAGGCCGAGTCCAACGCACTATCGGATATAGACGCGATCTTAGAGTTGCGCTACAAAGCCGACCGGCGATTGATAGAAGCCGTAAACGCCCTGAAAAACGCTTGAAGCATATACCCACCAATATCGAAAGCCCCGTCTGACAAAAGTCAAACGGGGCTTTCGTGTGAAGGAGCGCAACGATGACTTCAATAACTCGGGCAATCGAGAACAGTCTCAAGCCGCTTGCCGCACGGGCGCTGCTCACCTATGAACGCCTCGAAACGGGCGTTGCCTACCACCCCGGATCCGACGAAGTTCTCGCCGATCCGTACGACCTGTACGAACAATTGCGCCTCAAAGACCCAATCCACCGCATGAGACTGATCGATGCGTGGGCTGTGAGCAGCTACCGGGACGTAGATGCTATTTTGCGGGATCACGCGCGTTTTTCCAACCAGGGACTGCCCACCGATACCTATGTCCGCATCGGTCCTCTGGGCATGCTCGCCCTCGATCCTCCCGACCACACCCGGCTACGCGCCCTGGTCTCCAGGGCATTCACCCCCAAATCCGTCGCGGCTCTTCAGCCCAAAGTCGAACAAATTGCCGACGATCTTCTGCACGCCATCGAAGGACAACCCCGCTTCGATCTAATGAACGCCTTCGCATTTCCTCTGCCGGTTATTGTCATCGCCCAAATGCTGGGGGTCCACACCGAGGACCTGAGCCGGTTCAAAGCGTGGTCAAATTTGATTTCACTCAGCATCGAACCGATCCTCGACGACGAAAACATCAAACGGGCGCGGCAAGCCCGGGTAGAATTGGAAGCGTACTTCGAGGAAATCATAGCACAGCGACGGCGCAAACCACAGGCCGACCTGACCAGCGATCTCGTGGCCGCAGAAGAAGCGGGCGACCGCTTGACGCACGCAGAACTGGTGACAACCCTGATCCTCTTGCTCGTGGCTGGCAACGAAACAACGCGCAACCTGATCGGCAACGGCATGCTCGCCCTCTTGAAAAACCCCGACCAATTCCAGCGTCTCCGCCGCCAGCCCGACTTGTTGGATCTGGCAATACACGAGTTCCTCAGATACGACCCACCCGTTCAGATGGACCGGCGCATCGCGCTTGAAGATGTGGAAATCCGCAACAAGCGAATCCGCGCAGGCCAACCCATCTTCTCCCTGATCGGCGCAGCAAACCGCGACCCCGCCGTGTTTTCCGATCCCAATACCCTGGACATAGGCCGAAAGAAAACGAGCCACCTCTCCTTCGGACGCGGCATCCATTACTGCCTGGGCGCGTCACTTGCCGTAATGGAAGCCAAAGTGGCCTTTGCTGCCCTGCTGAAGCGATACGCTTCGATTCGGCTAAACGCCGAACCCGTGCGCCGACACCAGATCACTTTGCGCGGGCTAAACGAATTGTGGGTGGAAGTGGAGAAAAGTTAGATCATGCCCAACCGTGTACTCCATGCCCACCCCCGGGGAACCAGATCAAATCGACAACAAATGAAACCAGCACCCCTGTCGCCCTGCCTGCAATAATCCCGAAAAAGAGCGGACGGTATTTTTCATAAAGGGACACACCACCCACCCGGATCACAATAGCTTTGAACAGCCAGACAATAATAAGAGACGTAATCTCGTGGAGAATACTCGTCGTAGTAATAATAAAACCCACGGGATGGATGGGCCACCAGGGCAGGCGATACCGAAGCGCCGTGAGAATCGCAAAAATGAGACCCCCAAAGCCGAACAGCACCATCCGCTCCCATGAAGCTGGCTCGGGAGATTTGATCTTCGTAACAATCGCGTCGTAAAGACGGGGCGCGTACCGGGTAAACGGATACTCCGTAAAATTGTATGCCCCGTGTGTATAGCCCAGATAGAGCACCATCGAAATATTGACCACAAGCGCGCCGACCAACCCCAAAAGCAACACCCAGAAAAGCGCGCGCTTATTGCCCGGCACGCGATCAAAAATTTTGGCATTCTGCGACAGAGCTGGCATAAACAGCATCCAGCGCAATGCATGAGCCGTAGAACCCACGGCAATCGTCCTCGGATCAATCGTAACCGTGCCGATCAGTTGAAAACCCATATCCAGAGGCGTCGTGGGAATACCCAGGTACAGCGTACCCGACTCACACACAAAACGGGCAAGCGCGATATAAATAACAATCGCCGCCGGTATCGTAATCATCAAAAGCCCCGGCGCAACCCCCGCCTTCAAAAGATAGGCTATGATATAGGCTACACCGACAATCAGGCCAATCACAGCCGTGCGGTAGGAAAGAAGCTCACCCGCATCATCCACATCGGGGTCATCATGCCACGCCTTCCTGAAAACCGCCTTCAAGTGCCGCCGCGCAGTCCACAGCCCCCAGCCCACAAACACAAAAAGCGCACCCATACACTGCCACTGCACCAGGGGATCGCCCCATCCGCCGCCCTTCTGGTGCATGCGTCCAAACTGAAAACCCGTCTTCCGAATAAGCGCAATCTCGCCCATCAGCAAAAAGTGGAAAAACCAGATCGAAAAAAGGATCTCCAGATTGACAAAATATCCAAAACCAATCGTATAAGTATTAATATGCGTCAACAGCGGCGGAAAAAGGCGTGCAAAATAAAAAAGCCCGCCATTCGGACTCATGCTAATGCGGGGAACCGTCGTATAAAAATAAGTAACAATATTCCACCCGATAATCCCAAACGCCAGCCCAAAACCAATCCAAAAAAGATACCCCCGAAAAAGGATCGGCCAGCCACTTCGACCCGAAGAATCGCGCGTCTCTGCAACCATCTCCAGAACAGGTGCGAGCAGGGGATAATCCAGACGCTCGCTCTCAACCCACTGCTTGCGAAGAATAACCACAATACAAAAACACACCACAAACCCCGCCAGAATCAGCGTAACCCACCAGAAAATCGGACCAATCCAGACCTCCCACGGAATGGACACCCCAGATGGTAGCCCCTCGTACAAAAACGTCGTCTGCTGGTGATCATTGGAAGGAAAGAGATAAGGCGGAAGAAAGGGCTGAACATTGTCAATCCACCCATTCTCCGGCGTAGCCAGATAATGCGGCGCGGCCATCAGCCCCAGCCAAACACCGGTCAACCCACGCGCGGGAATAATCGCCCCAATCAGGCCCATCGCAAAAATAACAGCCAGTTCTCGAGAAGCCAGACCCTGTTTGTCGAACCGAATCTTCAAAAGCGTATTGACAATAAAAACGCACAAAAAAATCGCGAAAATAGAAACCGGAAGATGCGTAATATTAACCGCGGAAGTATTTGCAGCCGTGCGGGAATACGTCACCCATGCACTCGCCAGACAAGAAATCAGAAGCCCCAGCGCAACACTGCGAGGCGTAATGCGCGCCGCTCTTCTCTGGGCATCTTCAGATGTGGGAGACAGGGTTTCGGGAAGGGCCATAGTGTTTTCGAAGAAATGCTCTGCGATATCGTCAAATACTCATTTAAAGCAAACCCAAATTTTCTTGAATTTGGAAATATGTCATGTAAATTTGCGACCTAATATAGTCACACATAGCGGCAACAAGCCATAAAAATTTATCGCTGGTACCCAATAAGGAGCATCGCAATGGGACTGTACACACCCGAAGAAATAAGCAATGCCCGGCGAAACATCCAACGCTACGCCTGGGCGAGAGCCGAGCGAGATGCCATAATCAAAACATGCGCGCCATGGATGGCGCAAAGCGATGGAGAAATCTGGGACCTGATCACCGGACAATCCATCCCCCGCGGCATCCACGTCAACCCCGACCTCGGCTGTCCCGAATGTGGCCGAGACGTCTATGCATTCGGAAATTACCCCTGGAAAGTATCGCTGCACCGCCCCTACAAATTGGAATGTCCGTCGTGCGGAGAGATCTGGCCCAAAAACAACTTCGAGGCATTTTACAAAAGCGGTCTGGGATCCGGTGGAATCTTCGAACGCAGCCTCGCCGATGAATCCCTGCTATACAACGCTGAAAACGCCAATGCCCCAAACTATGCAGTAGATGACGGCATGGGCTGGATCGACGAATCGGGAAACCGCTGGTGGTTCATCGCCTACTACAGCCATTATTGCACATGGAAGGAACTACCAGCAGCCGCTCTCGCCCTGGGCAAAGCGTATCTCTACACCGGAAACACCGCTTATGCCCACAAAGGCGCCGTCATCCTGGACCGCATCGCAGACGTCTATCCCGACATGGACTTAACCCCCTACTCGGACCTGGGCCTCTACAACTCCCACGGCAGCACGGGCATGGGCCGCATCACAGGCTGTATATGGGAAAACGGCATGGCCGAGACCCTATCCCTATCCTACGATATGATCTCCGAAGGCATAGAAGACGACAATGAACTCCTCCGATTCCTATCCGCACAAGCGGAAAAATGGCAGATCGCACAGCCCAAATCGAGCATCGCCCACATCCGCGAAAACATCAAACACGGACTCCTCCGAGAATTCATACGCTCCTGTCGAGACCGGCGCATCCGCGGCAACGAAGGCATGACCCAAACTGCCATGGCCACAGCCGCGGCAGTACTGGACGACCCACGAGAAACGCCCAAAGCACTGGACTGGCTCTTTGAACCCGGAGAATCCCGGGGCACTGGTGGGGGACACATCCCGGCAACCCTGATCGGAAAAGTAGATCGAGACGGCGTTGGCAACGAAGCAGCCCCCGGCTATTGCTTCGGCTGGATGAACGCATTTGCCCGCTGTGCATGGATACTGGATCGATGTCGCAAATACCGGGACTACGATCTATACCGCGACTATCCCCGCCTCAAACGCATGTACAGCGTGCCCTATCGCCTCACCGCACTGGACCGCTACACCCCCCACATCGGCGACACCGGCAACACCGGAGGCGAAGGCATGGTACGCGTAGAACTCCAAACAATCATCAGCGCTTATGCCCGGCTTGGCGACCCCGACCTCGCGCGCCTTGCGTACAAACTCAACGGAAACCGCACCGACGGACTACACACCTCCATCTTCGATCCCGAACCCGAAGCAATCCAGAAAACCGTCCTCGAAATCGCAAAACAACACGGCGAATTAGAGCTCAAAAGCGAAAACCTGAACGGATACGGACTCACCGTATTCCGGCATGGCGAGGGACACGACCAGCGGGCGGCCTGGCTGTATTACGGGCGCAACGGCGGACACGGCCACCGAGATCGATTGAACATTGGAATGTACTACCGCGGAATGGACGTATTGCCCGACCTGGGATATCCTGAATACGCCGACAGCAAATGGCCCAAACGGGCGGGCTGGACCACAAACACCATCTCACACAACACAGTAATGATAAACCAGCAGCAACAAGAAGTGAACTGGATAGGACACTGCCAATATTTTGCCACCTCGCAGGGAATAGGCGTCGTCGAAATCGCATCCCCCGAAATCTATCCCGACACACGGGACTATCGGCGCACCCTCGCAATGATCGACGTATCGCCCACCGAATCTTACCTCATCGACTTCTTCCGCGTGAATGGCGGAAACGACCACATCATGAGCTTCCACGCCGGAGAAGGCGACGTAAGCATCCAGGGCATCGACCTCACCCCACAAGAAGAAGGAACATACGCAGGCAAAACCATCTCCTTCGGCACGCACTACGACGGACCACCTGATGGACGCTACCGCGGCAGCGGCTTTGCCTACCTCTACGGCGTTCACCGCGCCGAGAAACCCGCGGCTGGATGGTGGGCAGACTGGAAACTCGCAGATACCTGGAAAACCCAGCACGGTGACACCCCCCTGCACCTGCGCTACCGCGTATTATCCAACGCAGAAAACGCGGCGCTTGCATGGGGCGACCCCCCACAAAACAAACCCGGCAACCCCCGGCGCATCCGCTACGTACTATTACGCAACGCCAGTGCAGACCGAAAAAGCCTCTTTGCCTCCATCATAGAGCCTTATCGCGAGGGTCAGCCTCATATAGCAGACGCCACCCGCATTGACCTCGGCACAGAAGAACGCGACATAGCAGCAGCGGCTATAAAAATAACAACCCATACAGGCCGAACAGATCACATCCTGTCATCAGACGACCCGAACCGCGTATTTGACCTGGGCGAAGGCATCGCAGCCGCAGGGCGATTTGCAATCATATCCCGGAACAACGGACAAACATCCATCTTTTTAGTCGGCGGAACGCAGGTAAACACCACCTCTGGAACCCTGCGGATCAGCACCCCAACTCACCGCGGCACCGTAACGGACTTCCACCGCGAAGAAACCGGATCCGCCTGGATCGAAATAGAAGGCCCTCTCCCCGCAGACAAACGCCTCATCGGCACACAACTTCGCATCTTAAACGACGGCATTCGGGACGCCTGTTACACCATCTCCGACATAATATCTTCAGCAAAAAATAAAGTACGCGTAGAAGTGGGTGACACCTCCTTCATCCGGGGACTCGCATCCCGCGAGGATTACGAAGAAGGCTTCACATATAATATTTCTACAGGTGACCCGTGCGAAATACAAAACGCAGTACACCTTCGCATTGCCAATGACGAAATCGAAACCGTGCGCGCAACCGTCGATTATGAATGGACTACAGCGATCAGCACACAGGCATAGGCACGACGTCAGTAATTAAAAAAACCCTTCTGGATCGCGGCTCAACATCATGCCGCGATGACGGTGGTTGACCGCCTCCTTGAAAGGAGAACAAAATGGTACGCATGACCGACATCACAGACCTGCAGCATCCGCACCTTCCCGACACTGAAAACGAAATGAGTCGCCGTTATCTTCGGATGATTGAACAGTGGATTCCAACCGGCATCGCGTACTTTGCCGACTGGCCCGACCGTCCCAACTGCGGGCATTTCTTCGGCGGATGTCACTGGTATGGAATCGAAACCATCAGCTGTGCCGAAACCTTTGCCTACGCCAGTACGTCTCCAGAATACGACGAAGCATCCACGGGCGTATCCCGGGACACCCTGCGGGAAATGGCGATCAAAGGCGTGCGATACCTGTGTTTCACCCACGACTCCGGTCCCGAAGACTGCGTGCGTCCCTCAGAAGGACTGGGCCGCCCGGAAAACTGCGACACCAAATGGGGCGAACGGGGCAAAGGCTTCTTCCGCGAAAGCCAGTGCGGCAGCACCGTCGCTGGCCTCGCGCGCATCTGCTTGTTACTGCGGGAATGGATCGATGAAGAAACCTGGATGATGGTCGCCCGCGTACATGAAGACTACGCCGCGCGATTCGGCGACATGGCGCCCAAAAGCGGCGTCTATACAGACACCCAAATGGAAGAAAACGCCTGGACCTCTCACGGACTCACCTCTTGCTTCCTCTTCTTATCCGAACACGAGGACGCTGCAGACTGGGAAGCAACCGCCCGCAGATGGATGTTCTCCACATGCGCTGCGCCACAAGACACCAAAGACCTCGGCCTCGTAGGTAGCGAAACAGCGCGTACACTAACCGAAAAAATCTTCACAGCACTCCCCGATTACCTCGCGGAAAACCACGGCATGGTGCACCCCAGCTACACGGCCTCGGGCCTCTCTCCCCTCATGAGTGTGGGCTGCCTGTACCAGGTCTGGGGACGCGAACTACCCCCAGAACTCTTCTGGAACAAACGGCGCGTGTACGAAAACCTGAAAGCACTAACCGACGGAGGCGGATATGCCCAGGCTGTTCAGGGCATGGACTGGCATTATCTAAACATCTTTGCCACCATAGCCGCGCATGCGATTGCCGCCGTATATTTCGACGACCCGGACGCCGCAACCCTGGAACGCCTGGGACTGGAACACGCCGAACGCCGCCAGCGCGGAAATGGGGGACGAATGTACGACCAGGACCTCGCCCAGCAAGCACACGACCAGCAAGACCCCATGATCATGCGAGAAGTCTCGATCTCGGGTGCCGCCAGCCTGTACCTCCTCCATCGCCTCCTGGGACCAGGCCCATCGCCTTCCCCCATCGTGGAAATGGAATCGCGTCTCTCGGGCGTGCGCCACTTTCCCCACGCGGGATTTGTACACCACAGACACCCGCACGGACAGACCTCATTTGCCTGGCGCAACTCAATAATGGCTCTGCCCCTCACGCGGGAAGGCATCTACACCATCGCCCCCTGTTCAGATACATGGCTCGGCACACCCGTCGTACAAAACCGTCCCGACAGCCACCGCCTCAAAACCGTGCGCATTGCCGAATACGACGACAGCTTTGCCGCCGCCCTCGTCATAGACCGCTGCCAGGAATCCCTGCGTCAGCACGTACTCTTTGCCAGCCTGCCAGACGGACGCGCCTTATCATTTGAAAAATTCACTGCCCGGGAAGACCTCGTACTGGAAGAACTCAACCAGGGATTCTTGCGCATCACCAACGAACACTTCTCACACCTGGCCCCCAACTGCCGAGGAGAACGCGTGCTATATCGCCCCGACGGCGAAACCCGGTACGCGGGTTGGCACGGCGAAACCGAAGCAGATGACATAATCGACAACCTGAGCCATCCCCCCTATCTCAACATAGACAACCGCCTGGGCATACACTTTACCGGAAATGGCGACACAATTTACCACAACCGGCACTATTTCAACCCCTACCGCGCCATAGCCGACGACCTCACACTATCTCGACTATCGGGTGAAAAACCGCTTCGAGCAGGCGAAGAAGCAGGCCGTCTCACCGCCCTGCTAATCCCTGAACAAGCCGCTGCCGACACACCCGACACCCCTTTCGAAATTCTGGTCGCACCAGAAGACGGCGTTGGCCTCATAGCCCAAGGATATCTCGCCGCCGCAAACTTCGGCACCACACAACAAATATGCACTTTCACCACAAACAGAACCGAACAACTCCCCATCTTCCCCGGCACCGTCCTCGAAACGCATGGAAACCGCGCAAGCTACCGCATCCCCATCGGCGGCGAATCAGCCTGCCTCCTCCGCGCAACCCAAATACTGAACATAGAAGGCGATGCGCGTATAGACGCCATATCCGACGGGGCACTATACGCCTCCAGTTCCGAGCATGCAGAAGTAAAAATCGCAGGAGAAGACAGAACGCACACCATTGGTCGTGGAGAAATCAGGCGCATAGCTTGAAGGAGAACACATGCAAAACAAAATCACCATCGCCCCCCGCTACTACCGCTGGCACGTTGACGAAGGCATCGTCTGGATCGAAAAGAACACGAGCTATGCCCACCTCAACTGGGAGATCCCGATAGCGCAAACCGCACTCGTACTCGTCGATGTATGGTCGCATCACTACCTGAAAGACACGAAAGCCAGGTCCGAGGAAATCGTAAGCAACAACATCGTCCCCCTTCTACACGCCTGTCGAAAAGCGGAAATGCCCATCGTTCACGCCCCGGCGCCTCGCCTGGCTGAAGCGCATCCATCCTGGGTGAACCTGATCGAAAAGGGAAAAACATCCACCAACGCCAAAAACAACTGGCCCCCAGCCGAATTTCGCAGCAAAACGGGAATATATGAACACTATGCGCGCCCCATAGAACCGCGCGAAGAAGAACTCACCGAAACCCGCGCCAGACTCGCAATGCACCCCCTCGTACAGGTAGAGGGGCAGGAAGCCGTCATCTCAACCGGCGAAGAACTCCATCGCTGGTGCAAACAAAAGGACATACTCTTCCTCTTCTATCTGGGCTTCAACACCAACGCCTGCATCTTGATGAGAGACTACGGAACCCTCGCAATGGGCCGCCGCGGATATGAAATCATCCTCCTGCGGGACTGCACCACGGGAATGGAATCCTTTGAAACGCACGAAACCCTCGGACAGACGCGGGGCGCCGTACTCTTCCTGGAAATGTTCGGACACTATTCTCTGACATCGGAAGAACTAATCGCGGGATTGGACGAATAGACGAGAAAAGCGCGAATAGACGAATAGACGAATGGCAATACACACTGATTTTGGGAGGATGGGCAGGGTTCGTTGATTCGTTGATTCGTTGATTCGCTGAATGGACGTAAACATGCTATCACCCACAGACTTTATCGTCATCCTCCTCTACGCCCTGCTCATGGCCTGGGTGGGCGGGATTGCCAAACGAAAATCTCAGGACGTGGATGCGTACTTCGCCGCCGGACACAACCTCCCCTGGTGGATGGCCGCCATATCCCACCACGTCTCTGGATACAGCGCAGTCGTCTTCGTGGGCTTTGCGGGACGGGCAGCAACCGCCGGATTCAGCATGTGGACGCTATTCTCCCTATCGTGTTTTATCGCCATGATGATCGGCTGCCTCGTCTGGGCACCGCGCTGGTCTCGCCTCAAAGTACTCACACCCGTGGAATATCTCGAAGCGCGATACGGCAACTCCGTGCGTTTTCTGGTGGCACTCTCTGGCATCGGCGTCAAATTCATAGACCTTGGAATCAAACTCTACGCGATATCCGTCGTCGTACAAACCGTCACGGGCTGGGCCGTATTGCCCGTCGTACTGGTCGCAGGCATAATCACCGTAGCCTACGTCCTCATAGGCGGACTGTGGGCCGCGGTATTAACCGACCTGATCCAATTTGTCGTCCAGCTCGTCATCAGCTCAATCGTACTCTATCTCGTACTCGACAACATCGGCGGATGGAACCCCCTGTGGGAACAATTGCCCGCCGAACGCGGCACATTCTTCAACGCCGAAGCCGGCATTGGAATCGATTTCTGGTTTGTCTATCTCATCGTCGTCATCTTCAGTTACAACGGCGCCACCTGGGGATTAGCGCAGCGATTCATATCTGTATCCGACCCACGGGACACCCAAAAAGCTGCGCTACTCTCGGGATTCCTCTACCTGCTATACCCCATCGTCATCTTCCTGCCCGCCTGGGCCGCGCCATTAATACTCACCGAATACTTCGACCCCGTAACACTCACACCCCTACCCGGCTTTGACCTCCAGCAAACCTACGTATTGATGGCCCAGCGCGTACTCTCCGGACTCATGCCCGGATTGATCGGCCTATTGATCTGTTCCATGTTCGCCGCCACCATGTCCATGATCGACAGCGACCTCAACGCCCTCGCCGCCGTATTCACAAAAGATGTCTATCAGCGCAATATCAAGCGCGCATGGACGCAGCAATCACTCTTCCGCGCAGGCAAAATCGTCACATTGATATTTGGAATAGCCATCATTATCACGGGCGTTATCATCGCCGAAAGCAAAGGCGCAGAAAAAGTATTCACCGCAACTGTCCAAATATTTGGCGCACTCCTATCCCCCATAGCAATACCCCTGATGTTCGGCATGCTCTTCCGAAAACCCACAGCGCGAGGCGCAATATTAGCTCTTGCAGGCGGGCTACTGACCTACGCCATCCTCGTACAAATAACGGACAACTTCGCCATTTATACCGGAGGCGAAATCCTCGTCGGCCTGTGCTTGTACTTCGGCGAAGGATGGATCGGAACGCGCACCCCGGCCAAAGAACGGGAAGTAAAAAATCTGTTTGACAAATTGACGTCCTGATTACGCGACTGCGCAAGTTCCAATCGGAATTTGAGATTTTTTTACAAAAGTTTACAATAGCCTAAAAAAAAA
>VXRD01000026.1 GCA_009838845.1 Gemmatimonadota bacterium
GCGTAACACAGACCCTCATAAAGGGCAAGAGAAATTTCTTGCGCGATAGCAACCTTCAAGTTTTTACACAGGCTTTAAATTTACCTATTAAACACGAAATCGGGCATATCGTATGACTTGATATGCCCGATTTATCATTGTACAACAGCTTATTGCATTCAAAAAGCCGTGGGTCTTCCCTGCGCGCCGTCAACGGGAATGGATGCGCCGTTGATCCAACTCGCGCGGTCTGATGAGAGAAATACGACGACATCGGCGACTTCAAAGTCCGTGCCGAGTCGCTGTGTGGGAAATTCGCGCGTGCGGAATATTTCGTATTCTTCTGGTGTTTCGTTTTGGAAGCGTTCCCAACCGCCGCCAGGGAAAAGGAGCGAGCCCGGGCAGACGGTGTTGACGCGAATGTTGTGTGCTGCCAATTCCCACGCGAGTGCGCCAGCGAGAAATATTTCAGCCGCTTTGGTTGCGCCGTATTGCGCGCCCCTGTTTGCGGGTTTCCAACCGGAGATAGAAGAGATGGTGACAATACTGCCGCCATTTCTTTTGGTCATGTGGGGAATAGCTGCGCGGCTGGCGCGAACCGCGTGAAAAAGGTTGAGGTCAAAGGTTTGTTGCCAGTCGGCGTCTGTGGAGGTGAGCAGTTCGCGCGATCCGGCTGTGCCGCCTACATTGTTGACGAGGATATCAACGCCGCTGAGAGCATCTGCGGATGCATTGACGAATCGCTCGGTTTCGCCGGGTTCGGCTACATCGAGCGCGAGTCCGAATGCCTCGACGTCGTGTGCGCGAATTTCTTCGAGTGTTTTGTCTATGCCCGCTTGCCCGCGCGCACACAAGGCGATGTTGCAACCTTCTGCGGCAAATCGCAATGCGGTTGCGCGACCAATGCCGCGACTGCCCCCGGTGATGAGGGCGACTTTATTGGTGAGATTGAGGTCCATGATTAATTCCTTCAATCCTGTTCAACCTTCGGTGGGTGGGCGAAGTCGTGATACCGCTCGCGGATATTGCCATCGGTGGCGTCGCCTTTGTGAAAATAATAGCGATAAATGCCGACGAGTGACTCGCCCTGCGAGAGTGTGTGATGCCCACGCCGGCTTTCATCGCCGTAAAAATACGAGTGTCCAAAAGGATTGGCTGTCATCAACCCGTAATTGCGTACGTGCCAGTGCGTGGGATGTCGAAAGCTGTTGGGATGATCCATGATGGCAACGCCCGTTATATTGCCATTTACTGGACCTGAATAATGGCACCACGGCGCGCGTTTTCCCCAGGTCTCATCTTCATCAATGCCGCCAATGCCGTTCTCGATTTTGCCGCCCAGGTCGCGTTTTACCTCCATTGTCTCTTCCACGCGAATAGACGCCAGACCGCCTTCTTTTGTGTCACCGAATAACACATCCATATTTCGGGCGATGAGCGTGAGGTGCAAATCCATGATTCGCACAGAAGAGGGTGTGTTGTACACAACCCACTCTGCACGCTGATCCAAAATCTCGCGATTTCTGCCCGGAGGCCCTGTCCAACCATCCATGCCCACCCAATCGCTATTTGATACAATGCGCCCCAGGACAGGTCCGCTTTCGAGCAATTCAAAGTCACGGTGCAAGATCCGTCCGTGAGATTCACCTTCTGACCAGTTGTCCGCACCGTTCACTTCTCCGTGTGCAATCCAGATTGATCGGTGGTGATGGTGATCCATTTCCCGTCCGTCTGCTGGCGTAGCCAACCGTCGCGTTACCGGATCGCCATAAGGCCCGATGACGGGATACAAAAGTGGTCGCGCGAGTTCTGTGCCATGACAATAGGTCGTAAAATGCTGGCCGCCAATCGAGACAGATACTTCATTTTCACCTTGTGTGACTTCTACACCGCGTCCGGAGTCTGCTGGTTCTTTTCCCAGTGTGAGTTCGTACTCGGCGGTTTTGCCCGCTTCGAGATGCTCGACAATGAAATTGACCTGCAAACCATCGCCCGCGGGTGTCACCTGACAGGGAACTGCGCCATTTCCCGCGCTCAAGGCCGCCGTTGTCACGCTTTCTGGCGTTTCGACCAACGCTGAAACCGGACAGTTGATCCGATTGTGAGGGCCTGCGTGAACAGTTAGTTTTACTGTTGCCATTGTTGTCCTCCGTAATAGTGATATAAGAATACATGTCGCGTATGAGGTTACGAAATCCATTGCCAAAGTCAAGCCTTTCGCACAAAGCCGTTGACATCCCCCATGGGGGCAATTATCATAGAGTCGAAAAACCGTCATTTTTAACCCTTCTGGAGATTAATATGTCCATTCTCGTCACTGGAGGCTCTGGCTTTGTCGGTTCATGGGTCGCCAAACTCCTCGCGGAAGAGGGCGAAGACGTCATCGCTTTTGATATGTTCGAACGGCGCGATGATTTTTTGTCACATGTGTCTGATCGCATCACCTTTGTTGAAGGCAATATTCTGGGGTTTGCACATATCAATGAAATTGTGCGCAATAATCCGGATCTCACGGGTATTGTTCACACGGCCGCGCTTTTGGGGGGAGATGTGCGCGATAATCCCCATTTTGCGACACAGGTCAATGTGGGGGGGACACACAATATTCTCGAAGTTGCGCGACAGGTGGGCGGGCTGAAAGTGGTATATGTATCCAGCGGCGCGGTTTATGGAAAGCAAGACGGACCGCTGACGGAAGGGACGCCCATGATTCCCAGCGATCCCTATGGCGCGACCAAGGCCATGTCGGAACATCTTTGCCACCAGTATTATGCGACTTATGGCGTCGATGTTCTGTGTGCTCGCCTCTTTTTTTTATATGGTCCTCCCAATGCCCCCGGTCCGGACGCGGGCTTTAATACGCGCATTTTTGCCGGGCTGAGTGGACAGGATGTAAGTCTGCCCAAAGGCCGCGAGCAAAAGGCCGATTGGACTTATATCGAAGATGCCGCGCGGGGTGTTTTGCTCATGCTCAGGGCGACAAATGTCGCCAGTCGATCTTTTAATATTGCCACGGGTACGTACAATCCCGTTGACGAAATTATCGAAGTCGTGCAGCGGCATTCGCCGGGCAATCCCCGGTATGAAGTTGGACCGGGCGTCAATCTCGAGCGCGGCGCGCCACTCGATATTACCCTTGCCAAAGACCAACTCGGTTACGAACCCAAATACGACCTCGAATCCGGCGTGCGGGCTTACCGCGCCTGGTTTGATCAACGGGGTGTGTAAATAACAGGAGAAGACAATGTCAAACAAAACGCTTCGTTACTTAGACGATGGCAGTATTGAACTGTTTGAAAGGGAAGTGCTCGATCCCGGAGAGAACGAAGTTCAAATTGAAGGCGGCGCGTGTGGGATATGTTCGTGGGATGTGGTTACGGCCAAACTCGGCAATCAGATGCATCCCATGGCACCGCCGGGACACGAAGGCGTTGGTTATATCGCCAAAATCGGTGCTGGTGTCACGGATTTCAAAGAGGGTGACCGGGTCGCTGGCGGTGGTTTTGCCAATATCCGCAACTTATCCGCTCAGCGCGTTTTCAAAATTCCGGAATCCGATTTGCCGGATGAATACTGGATTGTCGAACCCGTGTCCTGTGCTGTTACGGGTATTGACCATTGCCAGATTCAGCCCGGGAATCGCATTGTGGTCGTCGGCTGTGGATTTATGGGCTTGTTGATCCTGCAAGGGCTTCTGCGCTATCCCCTCGACGATTTGATCGTTCTGGATATTGTTCAAAGTCGTCTGGATCTCGCGCAACAACTCGGCGTTGGAGAGGTGTATAACACGGCTGAGGCTGATCTACAAGAACTATCGCGCGAACTCAAGAGCAGAGAGATTGACGTGGTTGTCGATACCTCAGGTAGCCAGGCCGGGTTGGATCTATCTACAGATATTGTGAAACGCGGCGGGCGCATCAATCTCTTTGGCTGGCTCAAAGGTCAGACCGCCTCTTTTGATCCCACAAAGTGGCATTTGGGGGGATTTACCGTTGTCAATTCCGCGCCGGCTTCAAAATTGCGAGATACTTTTGGCCCTGCGATTCGCCTTATTCACAAAGGTATTATTGATCTCAAACCGCTGGTGACACATACGGCAATGCTCGAAGATTATCCTGCTTTGATGGCGCAAATTTTGGCGGGTGATGAGAGCTATATCAAAGGGGTTGTGACGCTGAAATAGAATATGGGATGAGATTATGAATGCATTGCTGTACAATGGGATTGTGTTGCCAGAGACCTGGCCTCCTCGCGATGTGGATGAAGGCGGCACGGCACCTGTTCCCGTTCCCTATTTGGACGATCCGCCAGAGGTGATTTGCATCGATCTGGGCAGGCAGTTGTTTGTGGATGATTTTCTGATTGCATCTACTTCTCTAACGAGGGTTTTTGGCGAGGCAAAAATCCATGAGGCGAGTCCCGTTCTGAGTCCCGAGACGGATGAGGAAATGGACAATGGGTATTGTCCAATGGCTGCACCGTTTAATGACGGCGCGTGGTACGACCCCGAAGATGGGTTGTTTAAGCTGTGGTACATGCCGGGCTGGTTTCACAGTACGGCACTGGCAATAAGCCGGGATGGTATTCACTGGGAGCGCCCAGATCTCAATGTTGTGCGCGGTACGAATCTCGTATGGCCCAATCGGGATAGATACGATAGAGATGGGTGTCTGGTGTGGTTGGACCACGATGCGGAAAGACCCGAAGAACGCTTCAAGATGTTTCAGTATTATCGGTATGACACAAGGGGAAACGCGACTGTATCAGAAGGCTGGTTGCACACTTCGCCCGATGGGATTCACTGGTCTGATCCTGTTGTGACAACACCCGTGGGCGATAATACGTCATTTTTTTACAACCCATTTCGCAAAAAGTGGTGTATGAGCATTCGGCGGCAGAGTGCCAATTTACGCGCGCGATTTTATCGGGAGTGCGATGATTTTTTGCCTACGTGGGATCGGGATCGAGATGAGGTTCTCTGGCAGCGCATCGACAGTCTCGCTTTGCCCGATCCTGCACTGCCGGATCACCGGGTCGCGCTTTACGATGTGAATGCAACGCCTTATGAGAGTTTGATGCTGGGGATGTTCGCAATTTTTCGCGGGCCTGAAAATGATATTTGTGCGGAAAAGGGCGTGCCCAAAACAATGGACTTGGAACTGGGGTATAGTCGCGATGGGTTTCATTTTAGCCGCCCAAATCGCACGCCTTTTCTCGCCTCGTCGCGTCGTATTGGCGATTGGAATCGGGCGTATTTGCACGCGGTGGGCGGCGTTTGTATGGTGGTGGGGGATGAGGTGTGGATTTATTTCACAGGTTTCTCCGGCCAGTCGCCAAAGCTCGGCAAGACAGATGCGGGAGCGATCGGGCGAAGTCGGCGCGTGATGTATGCGGGCGCGAGTACGGGGTTGGCAACTATTCGGAGGGATGGTTTTGCATCTATGGATGCAGGGACGGAAGGCGGTGTGCTAACCACGCGCCCTGTGGTTTTTAAGGGGCATCGATTATTTGTGAATGCGGAGGTGCCGAAGGGTGAATTGCGGGTGGAAGTGCTTGAAGAAAATGGGCGGCCGGTCGAGAGTTTAAGTGCGGATCAGTGTGTACCCCTTTGTGTGGATCGCACCTGTTGCGAGGTTTTGTGGACTTCTGGCAAAAATCTGTCTTCGATTGTTGGGCGTCCTGTGGTGTTCAGGTTTTATTTGCGTTCGGGGCGATTATTTTCGTTTTGGGTTACAGATGATCCCAATGGGGCGAGTTCTGGATATATGGCGGCCGGTGGACCCGGTTGTATAAATGGCCGGGATTTGCCCGGAGGATGATCAGGTGGGCTTTGTCCAGTAGGATTCGAGTTTGTCCTGGGGCTCAAAGCCGAGTATTGTGCGCAGGCGTGTATTTGGGAAGCGGTTGTGCGGCAGGTCTGTGGTGATAAAGAAGACTTCAAAGCGCGATGGGAGCGTTTGAAGATCGACTTCTATGGCGGACTTAACGGCTTGTGCGGCATCTCTGGCCGATATGCTGAGGGTGCTGTCATCGGTGTTGTGCGGATCGGCGGTGGGATCTCGAAAGCGCGAGAAGATGAGCGAGAGGACGTGTAGCGGATGGTGTTCGCTGAAGAGTCGGCAGATTTCGAGGCCGAGGCCTTTGCTCATCGCATAGAGTTCCGTGCCGGGTTGTGGGGGGATTTTTTCAGAAATGGTATGGTCGTAATCGAGGTAGGAAGGGCCGACGAGTGAGAAGCGCGGTCCCGTGTTGATAAAGCGTTTCATGCCATACGCAACGGCGGCGCGGAGTGCGTTGTGCGTTCCCATTGTGTTCACGCCAAAAGCAATTTTGCGATGGGTGCGCTGAACAGAGCAGTTGATGATGACGTCCATGCCCTCTGCAGCGGACATGACTTGAGCAAAATCGGATACATCGACCTGCCGCGTGTCGTGCGGTGTATCGATGGGCATGAGGTCGGTGACGCGAAGCTGGTGGTGGTCTTCGAGGGCTTTGACGACATAAGGACCGAGAAAACCATTGCCACCGAGGATGAGGATGTTCATGGGATTATTGGGTGACGCGCGGGCGATTTGTGCGGTAAGGCGGCTCGAGCAGCGCGCGTTGTGTGGGTGTGAATTCATCGAGCGCGTTTTCAACATCCGGCGGCAAATACCGCGCTGAATAGGTCAGGGTGCCAGGCGAGTATTTGTAGAGAATGGATCTGCGTTGATGGTCGGCTGTCCAGGGGAGCGTGCCATGTGCGAGTGCTTCTGTGAAGATGATGGCCGATCCCGCTTTTGCCGAGACCTGTTGTACAACACCCATATTCCGGTCGAGAAGTGCGACATCGCGGGGTGTTTTGTAATTGGATTTGTGGCTGCCGGGAATGCAGGCAAATCCGCCCTCGCCGGGGTTGCAATCGGTGAGTACCCACGAGACGACGGTGAGGCCACAGCGCATGCGCCCGTTGTGAAATTGGTAGAAGTGCGTCAGGTCGTCAGCCGTGCCCCCGCCATGGATGACATGGCCCTCGGCTCCTTTTTCCATGATGATGCCATAGAGGTGGTCGAGGCGACAGTCTTCGCGTAGCAATTCCGCGAGGTAGGGCACGATATTTGGGTGGGCGAGTAAATCGCGGAAGGGTTGGCACCAGGGTTTGGGCCAGGTGAGCATGCCGCCCAAATCGGTGCGCCCGTGTTTGCCCTTGAGTGTTTTGGACTCGCCGGAGAGGGATTGCTCTGGCGGGCGAATGCGCATCCTGTCTGGGTTGTTGTCAATGGCTTTGTTACACGCGGTAATTTCGTCGGGTGTTAGAGCGTTTTCGACGACGAGGTAGCCGTTGAGGTCAAAGAAGAATTTTTCGTGTTCGTCCATGTTCGTGAGTCCTATTTGGTTTGGTGAGAAGGTCCCTTAATCGTCATCACCCTCATCCCGTCTCATCCGATAGCGACCAATCCGCCGTATCAAAATCCACACCAGTCCAATGAGTGCGATATACTGCACCATATCCCAGATCCAACCCTGCCAGCCCAGGATACCCGGCCAGAGTGCTCCAATGCACAGGATGATAAATGCGTCTTCCAGAATTAGCCACAGTGGTCGCTCATTCATTTTTGTATCCCAATGATATTTCTACCTCTGACTGCGCATCGTTGAGGTAAGAATAAACGCGATAATTGCGATATACGAGTTTCACATAATTGCGAGTTTCTTTATAGGGAATGCGCTCTATAAATTCATCGACGTCGTGCCTTGTCAGGGCTTTTGCCCATCGCTTTGCAGCATCCAGACCCGCATTATAAGCCGATAGTGCCAAACTGAGTTGCCTGTGTTTATCTTTTCGAAATGCCCTCATGTGGTCGGAGAGATGTTTTCCGCCCAATAAAATTGACGTTTGGGGATCGTAGAGGTCTTCGATTGAAAAATTTTTGAGCTTGACAAGTCGGGCCATGTCCCGTCCCGTTTGCGGCATTACTTGCATCAGTCCACGTGCGCCAGCGCGAGATACAGCGGTTGTATTAAACGCGCTTTCCTGTCGCATGATGGCGATCATGAGATTGGGATCCAGATTCATTTTTCGCGCTATCTGGTTGATCTCGCCCCAATAATACGTTGGATACAATCGACGGAATGAGGCCCGCGTCATGGATATCCCCTGTGCGCGTTCTAACATTACGATCTGTGCGGAAATTTGAAGTGCCTTGTGCATGGCGCGAACGCGCTCATAGCGCGGCTTCAAATCATCCAGCGCGAATAAATTGCGCCCGAGAATTTGCCGCGCGCGGTCGTATTCTCGCTCGGCATCTCGATACAACCCGATAGACGCCAATAGATCTCCTTTTGGGATATGCACCGAAGGCGTATAGGATTGACCAATCGATAGGTGTTCGCCCGGTTGGGGCGCTTCGATATAGGCATGTTCTGTTTTGCCCAGGACCGCATGTGCGCGTGTTGAGTAATAAGAGGTGGGAAACCCTTCTGAGGCGCGTTCAATCCAGAATCGCGCTTCTGATTTTTGTCCCAATTTTTGATAACTTTTGCCCGCCCAGTAATACCCCTGATCACGTAGATGACTCGCAGTGGTCTGGCGCGATAGACGTAAAAAGGCTTTGGAAGCAGCCGTGTATTGCCGCGTTTGATAAAGCGCGAAGCCCGCACGCCACGCAGCCTGGTCGGCATAAGTGCTTTTGGGGTAGGCCTTTGCCAGTGCTATAAATAGTTTGCGAGCATCGCTGTGCCGTCCCCGTCGCTCGTAGGCCATGGCCGCTTGCCAGAGTGCTTCGGGTGCGGTCTTTGCATTGGGATAGCGGCGCACAAATTCTCGAAATCGCGTTGTTCCCGTTAAATCGTGCCCGCGCTTGATGGCACATCGACCCAGGTAAAACAGTGCTTCGGAGATGTGATATACTTTGAAGGCGCGGTCAAATGTGTTTTCGGCTTTGAGATATTTTCGACTGCGATAATATACATGGCCCAGTTCGTATTGCGCTTTCCCGCGCCATGTGGCATCTTGAGATTCATCGATCACGCGACGCAATAAAGCGATAGCCTGTTGATATTTTCCGGCGTGCATACAGGCCACACCCGCGTAAAACAGTTCTTCAGCATCGCGCATATCACTGAGCGCGGGGAGCATTTTGTAAGCGGATGGATGTTTGGGATAATTTTTGATCAATTTCAAGCGCGTCTCGCGCGCAGCAACAGAATCGCCCAGAGCCGTCCAGGCCTCAACCATTCCGGCAAGTGCATCGCCTTCGCGCGGATGCTTGCCAACAAGTGTTTGATAATATGCGATAGCACCTTCTGCATTGCCCTGTGCAAGCGCGGTCCGCGCGGCATTGAGTGTCGCC
This sequence comes from Gemmatimonadota bacterium, assembly GCA_009838845.1. NCBI lineage: Bacteria > Pseudomonadati > Gemmatimonadota > Gemmatimonadota bacterium. Next base: position 9,312 of record VXRD01000026.1, read on the forward strand.
TGACCGCCGAGTAAACTCACTGGTTTCATGTGCAGAGTTTTTGCATAGTGATTTTCAGCGTCTTTGGCTTGTCCCAAAGCCTCGGCGCATTGTCCCATCCAAAAAGCCACGTAATCGGCAATTTCTGGGCGCGTGGTGCCTGAAGACTGAAGAATTGTCAATGCGTCTGAGTATTTGCCCAGGTGCATCAGACAAATCGCGCGTTGTAACGCGGCGGTGTGCGTATCCCAGGTATCGCGCTGGGTAGTATCCATATTGTCGAGTGCAGATAATGCTTCGGAAAAGTTTTGCTGTGCAATTAGTTCTGCAACTCGGAAAATGGGATCGCGTTGTTCTCCTATTCCCAAATAGTCCACGATTACAAATACGGCGATAAAGGGGAAGGCGAATAACGCGATACGACTCACTAATTCGTTTTTGAAAAATGGCATTGTGAAAGCCTTTGCGATGAGGTCCTGAAAAAAATTGTAGTCCATAACGCACGCAATGTCAAGATACAAAAGACAGGGGCTGGGGGCACTTCACACTTCATTCCGGAGTTTTTATGAAAGCACTTATTCTTGCGGCAGGAAAAGGCGAGCGATTTTTTCCATTTAATGTCTTTCGTCCCAAGCCGATGTTTCCAATATGCAATCGTCCGCTTTTGGAGTGGACGGTTTCGCGTCTGGTCGATGCGGGTATTTCAGATATTGGCATTGTGGTGGGGCATAGAGGCGGTCGGGCGCGCAATTATTTTGGCAGTGGGCAGCGATTTGGCTGTAAAATTACTTATATTGAGCAACCGCAGCCAAAAGGCACGGCGCAGGCGGTGGGGCTGGCGTCTGATTTTATTGGTGCTGATGATGTTCTGATTATTTTCGGAGATGTTTTCTTTGGTGCGGATGCAGTCCCACACCTGTTAGATGCGTTTAGAGATAGAAACTGTTCTGGTGTCGCTGGCATTGTCCAGGTTGAAGATCTCACATCTCATATACGCGCACATGTCGAAAAGGACCAGAGCTTGTCTTCTTACACCTATAAACCCCGTGGTGGATCGGGACAGGCACTGTCAGGTCTCTATGTTTTTAAAAATGAAATTTTGTCCGATCTGGGCAATACCTCCGATTTTGTGCCGCGAACCCAATTTGGTATCTTTCCGCCTGAGGGTCAGGAAATTTGCGATGTTATCCCATTGCTCTACGGCGAGGGACGCGCGCTTATCGCGGTTGATTTGCCCGGACCGTGGTTCGATATGGACCTGCCATGGCATCCGAAAAATGTCTCGCTTATGGCACTTTCCGAAATGGCTGATGGACTTACAGAAGCGGTTGTTGCGCCAACGGCTACGGTCGATCCCGACGCCCGCATTCGCGGTCCCATCTTTGTCGATGAAAATACCACGATTGCCCGAGATGCTTATATTGAAGGACCGGTCTGGATCGGGAAAGATACGGAGATATTGGAAGGCTCTCACATCGCATCCCGTACTGTGATCGGCGATCGCTGCAAAATAGGTCCTTTTGCCAAAGTATCGGGTACAGTAGATACCAACTGCCACATTACCTATTTGGGCGAGTTTGGCGGTATTATGCTGGAAGAGGGGCGCGTGACCCATCAGATTCAGCTTTCGGGCATTTTTGGCGAGCGCGCAGAAATAGGCGCGGGTACACAGGTGGGCACGCTGCGCTTTGACGATGCGGAGATCGAGGTCGAGGTTCAGGGGATTCGTCGAAAAGCACCCGGTTTTACCGGGGTGTTGTTTGGGGATTACTCGCGCACGGGTATCGGTGCGATGATTATGCCCGGTCGCATTGTAGGACCATGTGCGATGGTGGGTGCGGGCGTGGTGCTGATGAAAAATGTTCCGCCGTACAAGGCCGTGCTCGTCAAGCAGGAACTCGATGTCGTTGACTGGTCGCCCGCTATTTATGAGCGATGAGCGATTTTAGATCGACTGATCGCCCGATGTTCACCAAACAAATATCCCCTGTCTGATTATTTTGGACAGGGGTATTTGTTTGCTTGCCCGCCTATCTGCTGACAGACAGCAGGCGGGCGGGATAGCGCGATCACAGATTGACCATTTCAATTTATCTTATTGGCTCGCCTCTATTTTTTGCCATTTTCCTCTTTCAATACAGAACGGATGGCTTCCATGTCAATATCTGGATACGTCTTTTGAATGGCTGCAAATATTTCTCTATGACCTTCTTCTCGGCCTTCTTCTCTGGCTTGTTTCATGATGTATTGTGCAAAAGATGATTCGCGCATAATCGCATCCATAAGACCCTCCTGGGATAAAATACGACTAATCGTGGCTGGCGCATACGCTAACCCACTCAATATCGTCAACCCACCCCAAATGTCAACCTTTATTGAGTCTTCCAACGGCAAAGCTCTCGCAGCATCAATACACGACTTTAACCACTCTTCAGAATCCATTTCATCAGGACGTTTCATCAATGGCGCAAATGGAAGCAAGCCTGCATGTCCTTCATTGAGAATGTGCTGTCCTTCAATCTCGATCAGTCTGATCACACTGTATTGGAAGATAAGATGGTGACCAGGCAGGTTTTGGATATAGTGTCCCGGATCGTTCTTTCCCGCATTGGGACGCAAGTAGATCACGCTGGAATAGATCGGCAAGTGATGCGTCTCAATGGCTCTGACGGTATAGCCAGCCATTCGGATGGGCATTGTCGGATCGGTAGTGGTTTGAAATTCGTGATGTACCAATGCCTCTTCGCCTGCAATCTGAACTTTGATGAGGCTGTCCATGTGGTGTGTTTGTGTTGTTGGTTGTTCTGTGTCGAGGATGTCGAGAAATTGGACGTCGTCTCGTTGGAGAGAGAGTTGGATGAAGTCTTGAGGGTAGGTTTGGATGAAGTGTTTTGAGATGGTGTCGTATTGGGGCATGTGCTTGCCTTTGGTCTGTGTGTTTCTGAGGCGGGCGAAAGATGTTTCGCCGCCACTACATGTAACCCTCAGGCCTTATGCAAACCTTATGCCAATGACTTGGAATTGGGCGATGAATGGCAGGATAAGACGCGCTAATCTCCTTATTTTTCTCCAGTTATTGATCACTCAAATTTAAGAATTATCTGTTGAAGTGGATCAGCCGCAGTGCAAATGTGAGGCAAAAAAGTGTACATTTTGAGCGATGAGTGAGTAGAGAAGTGAAAGATATGTGTTCGAATGTAGGGCGAAAAATGCCAGCCTTTATTGATTCATATTGTGCTGATATAGCGCAATGGCCTGTTGTTTTTTCCTATGACTATCGGGTTTATTTTTATAGGTTTATCATTATATTGCCTACCTTCATGTACCTTTATGCCGTGAACTGGTCTGGACTGCGACCAGTTGTACACCGCGCGTGGATAATTATCGCCATGCCAGAACTCGATCCCATTACATTAAACGCACGCCAGCGCGAAGCCGTTATTGCGCCAATAGGTCCCGTTCTCGTGCTGGCGGGGCCAGGCACGGGGAAGACGCGGGTGCTGACTGAACGCATTGCGTATCTGGTCTCGCGGCGCGGCGTCCATCCGGAAAATATCCTGGCGCTCACATTTACAAATAAGGCGGCGGCAGAACTGCAAATCCGCTTGTCGCGCACGTTGAGCAAAGAAACTGCGGAGGTTATTACCGCAGGTACATTTCACAGGTTTTGTATCTCAATTCTGCGGGAGCATCGAGAAACGGTTGGGTTGCCACCGCATTTTGGCATTGCCGATGAAGACCTTCAGCGCACGCTGATCTATCGCGCATTTCCTCGCCTGAGTCCCAATGAAAGCAATTTGAATAATGTGATGCAAAATGTGAATCGCCTGAAGTGGCAGCGGCGATACAAGGCGCATGTTCCGATGAAAAAAGGGGATGCGGCATTGCTCGATCAGTACGAAGCCGAACTGAAGAAAAATCGATTGATCGATTTTGACGATCTCATATTTCTCGCGCATGATTTGCTGCATTCGCATCGCCAGATTCTGGCGGATTATCGCGCGCAATTTCAACACATCCTCGTCGATGAGTTTCAAGATACCGATCCCGTGCAATACGCCCTCGTTTATTTGTTGGGCGCGGCTCACCGGAGTGTTTTTGTGGTTGCAGATGACGAGCAGTCCATTTACGGGTGGCGACATGCCAGGCCAGAACATATCGAACAATTTCGGGATGATTTTCTCAAAGGTCGTTCGCCCATTTTTTTGGAGGAAAACTACCGATCATCCGCAGAAATTTTGCGGCTGGCGCGCGTGTTTATCGCCAATAATGACGTGTTGTTTGAACGCAGCATCCATACCCAGAGATCGGGACGCCGCGTGCGGGGGATGGCTTTTGATACGTTTGAGGAAGAAGGCCAGTTTATTGCGGGCGATATCTGGGATCGCATCCGGGAAACGCCCGATCTGGTTCACCGGGATATTGCGGTGCTTTATCCCCAACACGCAATAGGCAGCGAGCTCGAGCGCATTTTTATGCGCGCCAATGTTCCCTGCCTGATGGCTCATCGCAGGGGCTTGTTCGACCAGCCCGTGATCCGTCGTGCCCTGTCCGTGTTGCGCTATGCTCTCGATGGCGCGAATGACGCGAGTCTCGAGTTGTTTTTGCGGCGCGAACTCGAAGCGGTGGATCCCAAATTATACCCGGCGGTGCGGGGATTTCAGAAACAAAAAAATATTGGGAGTTTCAAACAGGCGGCTTTTCTGTATCCGCGAACGGTTTCGGAAGAAGAGGGCGTGGATGTGGAACGCGCGCTGGGTCTGGCAGGTGTGGTACACAATGCCGTGCAAAGAGGCGCGGTCGCATCTTTGCCCCATCTGGTGGATGATATTCTGGACCAATTGAATACATCGGAGTTGCCATCTCTCAAAAATCATCTCGATGACATTGTAGATCCACTCGAACTTTCGGTTCTCAATATCGCTCTGAATCGCGTGTTGCCACTCTGGCGCAGGGGCGGCACCTTGTATGTGGCGTGTCGAGACGAGGTGCTGCGGCATATGCTCACAACTCTGATCCGGGATGCACTGGCGCGGCCGGGTCTCATCATACGAGAGGCTGTGCCCGGCAGCCGATTGGATGTTTTATCCGATACTCTAATTTTATCCTTTGACGAAGATCCGCCGAAAACCCCCGAACACTTTTTACATTTGGGAGGCATGGCGTGTGGTGCAATGCTCGCTGCTCTCAAATTGTGTCAGGCGATCCGCTGCGCAGATTTGCCAGCGTATATGCCGGAATACACTGCATTTGCGTTGGAAACGGCGGATGACGATCCCGAGCAAGCACAGATCACAGCTCTGGGTGCTGTGCGCGTGCGAGATGGGCGTGCTGTCGATACATTTTATTCGCCCGTACGCCTGCGAGAGGACAAAGGCACGGCTCCTACATTTCAGGAAATTTATCTCGCGTTTCAGGCGTTTGTCGGTATCGATATTCTGGTCGCACACAATGGCTATGCGTTCGATTTTCAGGTTTTGCACCGCGAAGCCCGCCGCAATGGCAGGTCTCGCATGCCCAATCCGACGGTTGATATATTGCCTATGGCGCGAAGCTATGGCGCGACTGCTACACGCGATTTGCGCCCTCTTTGCGAGCGGTATGATATTGCGTCAGATCCAAACGATCCGCCGGCACGCGCGCGTGCATTGGCCTTGTATCGCGTGTTTGAAGCTATGAAGAAAGAGCGCGCCTCTCGCTACCGGCGTATGACGCATGAACGCCTTTTGGATCACGTTGCTCTGGGCTTGCTTTTTCGCACGCGCGATGGGGTAAGGGATACGGAATTTTCCCGCGAAGAACACGTGCATTTCAATCTGGGGGCGCAGCGTCTTTTGGGGCCGGCCAATTTGTGCATTCGCAATCTCGTGCAGCACTACCCTCGATTGGATGCCGACCGGCTGCGGGGACAGACGCGGATGTTGCTCGGCGAAGATCCCCGTCCCGATGTGCTCGCGTTGCACGCTCCCGATCAGATTCAGCGCTTTCGAGACCTTTGCGAACGCCACGGTGCTGCTGCGCCATCTCTTCAGGAGGGCATTCGCAATTTGCTCGATTTTGCCGATCTCTACAAAGTTGAATTGGATACCCAAGACCGCGATGCTGTGCATTTGCTGACGTTGCACGCGGCAAAGGGGCTTGAGTTTCGAGAGGTCTATATTTGCGGTCTCGAAGATCGCATTTTGCCCAATGCCCGCGCCCTGAACAGCGCGGATTTAGCCGAACAACGCAGGTTGTTGTACGTGGGGATCACCCGCGCAATGGATCGCCTCACGCTTTCCTGTGTGCAGCATCGTCCGGGCCGAAATATGGCGCCTTCTCGATTCTGGGATGAACTCGGATTAGAACGCGATGATCGCGGTGTGGATGCCGCTCCAACGGCGTAAAATCTCTTTCTCTACTCTGCCGATGAAAAAAGACAAAGTTTATTTTATTTCTGACGCGCATATAGGCGGGGGCAAATATATTCGTCCACCGCGCGTTCGGGAAGATGCGTTGATCGATTTTCTACGCGCTATTCGCAAAGATGCCAAATGTTTGTATATTGTGGGGGATTTGTTCGATTTTTGGTTTGAATATCGTTCTGTCGTTCCCGCACACGGAGCGCGTGTGATCTTTGAGCTCTACCATCTCGTTCAAAGTGGAACGCGCGTCATTTATCTGCCGGGCAATCACGATAGCTGGCTGGGGGGCTATTTATCAGAGCAGGTGGGGGCGGAGCTTCCCGGGCCTTTTTGCGACATCTCACACCAGAATTGCCGTCTGTATGTGACACACGGCGATATTTTTCAGCAAAATTGGAAATTTGAATTGCGGCGGCGCATTTTGAAGCATCCACTGTGTATCGCCTTGTTTCGGTGGTTACATCCAGATATCGGCGCTTATCTGGCGCGTATTGTGTCGCGGTCTTCGGATCTCGATATCAGAGAAGGAACGCGAAAGAAAAAGAAAACATATTTGCCTTTGTATTTTATTAAAAGCGCGGCAGAGAAATTTGCCGAGGGATTTGATTTTGTGATTTGTGGACATTATCACGCGCTGAGTGTTGAGCCGATGGACGGCGGGACACTTGTTGTGTTGGGCGATTGGCTGAGATACGATGCTTATGCTGTGCTCGAAAATGGCGAGATTGCATTAAAGCACTGGCATACAGCACCGGAAAAGCCGCTGCTGACCGATGATACAGGAGATCTCAAATGATTTTGAGTATTGATCAGGGCACAACGGGGACAACTGCGTTGGTGTTGGATTCTCAGGGGGAAATTTTGGGGCGAGGATATTCGGAGTTTCGACAAATTTTTCCACGTCCCGGGTGGGTATCGCACGACGCAACAGAAATATGGGATACGACACTGAAAGTTATTGGCATCGCAATCTCAGAGGCGGGGATAGACGCCTCAGACGTAAAAGGTATTGGCATTGCCAATCAACGCGAGACGACCGTCTTATGGGATTGGAGAACAGGTGAACCCGTACACGACGCGATTGTCTGGCAGTGCCGACGCACGGCGGATTTGTGTGCCCAATATCGCGCAGATGGTCTCGAAGACATGGTGCGTGAAAAGACGGGATTGGTTATTGACGCTTATTTTTCGGCGAGTAAGATTGTGTGGTTACTCGACCGCGTCTATGGTCTGCGTGCGCGTGCGGAGCGGGGCGAGGTGTGTTTTGGCACTGTGGATAGTTTTTTGTTGTACAAACTCACAGGAGGGGCTGTTCATGCGACTGATTATACCAATGCATCGCGCACAATGATTTACAATATTCACGGGAGAGCATGGGATAGCAGATTATTGGAAATTTTTGACATTCCCGTGGGCATACTCCCCAAAGTGCGATCATCGGCTGGTGACTTTGGGACTACTGTGGATTTGGACATCTTGCCTGCGGGCATTCCAATAGGGGGGATTGCGGGCGATCAGCAAGCCGCGCTTTTTGGGCAACGCGGTGTTTTCAAAGGTGATATAAAAAATACGTATGGCACGGGGTGTTTTACACTTTTTCAAACGGGTGATCGGGCTATACAATCCGCGCATGGTCTGTTGACGACGCTTGCGTGTGGGCCTTCTGGGCGCGTATCCCACGCGCTTGAAGGTTCGGTGTTCAGCGCGGGGGCGACGGTTCAATGGCTGCGCGATGGCCTGGGGATTATTGATACTGCCGCTGAGACGGAGGCCTGGTCCCAGGCGATTGACGATACAGGGGGTGTGTATTTTGTTCCCGCATTTACCGGCCTGGGCGCGCCGCACTGGGATGCGGAGGCACGGGGGACGATTGTAGGGATTACGCGGGGCACAGGGCGCGCTCATCTCGCGCGCGCCGCACTGGAGTCCATTGCCTATCAGTCCGCCGATCTCGTCCACGCGATGGCTGCCGATGCCGGTCAGCCTGTGGCGAGTTTGCTCGTGGATGGAGGGGCTGTGGTGAATGATTTTTTGATGCAGTTTCAAGCGGATATTCTGGATGTGCCGGTGATTCGTCCAAAGCATGTGGAGACGACTGCATTGGGGGCGGGGATGCTGGCGGGATTGGCGACGGGGGTGTGGGATGATGCTGACGCGCTTGCCGATATTAACCCACCGCAACGCACCTTTGAGCCTGCGATGTCGCAGGATCGCCGCGAGGCATTGCTGGCGGGCTGGCACAAAGCAGTAGAGAGAACCTTGTTGACGTAATCTACAGACTTCTCACTGTATTTGTTCCAAATAGGCAAGATGGGTTTGGGCGGCTTTGTTTTGAGGATCAATGGCGAGCATATCGCGGTAGTGCTGACAAGCTACCGCGATATCGTTTTTTTGTTCAGCAATGATGGCCAATCCGTGTAGAATGCGGGTATTTTCCGGGTGCTGTTCTCGGATGTGTAACAGCAGCATTTCAATATCATCAATATAGTCGGGATAATGTAGCTGTTCATTATTTTCACGAGACAATGCCACGAGACTTAGCAACGGATTCACACTGCCAGCAACGCCACTGCCTCGACGCGGTTTGAGATCAATTTTATCCCCAATTTCGGGAAGGCCGAGAACGATGGCTTCGATCAGGGATTCAACCGCTTCATCTAACCGATCCAGTTCTATTAAAATATTGCCTCGGTTATAATGCACAGCGAGATTATCGGGCACCAGTTCAGATAAGATGTCGTAAATCCTCAGTTCCTGTTCAGAATTTTTTGTCTCGGCCAAATATTCAGCCCGATCGTAGAGTTGCTCAATTTTGGTATGATTTCTATCCGCGACCTCTTGCGCTTGCTTCTCAAATTCTGGATGCACCAGCAAGACGAGTTGTCCCTTTTGGTCTTGTGAAAACAGGGGCGTTTTGACTGTATGCAAAATATCGCCCAATTCCGAAATAATTTTGTTCAAAAACGCAGGGGATCGCGATTGAAAAATGGGTTTCCAGGTATTGAGATCATGCGAGACATCAACCGTCCACAATTCGAGAGATAAAAAACGTCTGAGCGTTGACTTCAACTGTTCTGTGGTTTCAAAAAAAAACGATGTTAGGTAACCTTCTTCTACATAGTGGTGAACGAGCCATTGACGGAATTCGCGCTGGATAACCCAGGCGTCCTCCAGGCAATTGGCGAGCGTGAGTATCGACCAGAGCGGAATATCCGAATGTACTTTTGCAAGCGCCTGATCAATAGTACACGACTCGCCTTCCTCATCATTCTGAGCCAGATGGACATCGTCGATAAAGTTTTCTATGGACAATGCGCGTTTTTCTCGTTCGCTTTCTGCGATAACGAGAAAATTCCCCTGGAAATTTTCCCGGTCAATTGTCAGTGTGCGCACAAGTTCTCGATCGCTCATCACAGCACACTGTTGTATAACCCGATCACTCATGTTCGTAAACTCAACGGTGATATTCGCGCAAAGACAAACGCTTTCGCGGTCGTTGGATCTCAATGGGTTTTTCAGAGACACTGACGTCATTGCGCATCTTGCGACCGAGCTTGCGAATCAGATAAACACCCCACCAGATTAGCGCCCCGATCACAGCCAGCACCATCCCAATGCTGCGACCGCTGGCACTTTCAAGACTCTTGAGCAAACTGTTAATCAGGTCTTCCACTGTTGATCGCTTCTTTTAAAAATACGGCTCGATATTTTTTTCAATGCGCTCGAGTATGGGCGTATCATCCACTTCGGTTTCAAATGGTTCGCCTGTTACGCGCTCGAACAGGTCTATGTATCGCGCGGAGACTTGTGTGCGAATTTCGTCATCTAATTCGGGAATATTATCGTCGGATATCCCCTTATCCACGAGCCAGAGGCGCAGGAATTCTTTGTCCAGACTCTCGGGTTCTTCGCCGCGCGCATGGAGGTCTTCATAAGAATCCAGGATCCAGTAGCGCGAGGAGTCGGGCGTGTGGATCTCATCGGCAACGGTTAGATTGCCATCTGGGTCCAGTCCCATTTCGTATTTTGTATCCACCAGAATCAATCCGCGCTGTGCGGCTAATTCTGTGCCGCGCGCGAATAATTCCAGAGCTACTTTCTCGACTTCTGCCCACCTGTCTGCATCGACCAAGCCGCGTTCGACAATTTCCTGTGGCGAGATTGATTCGTCGTGATCTTCTGCTTTTGTGGTCGGCGTAATAATCGCTTCGTCAAATTTTTGATTTTTTATCATGCCATCGGGCAAGTCAACGCCGCAGAATTTCCGTACACCGTTATTGTAATTCGTCCACACCGAGGTGTCCGTACTGCCGGTCAGGTACCGTCGCACGACGATTTCGACGGGTAACATATCGAGTTCGCGCGCAACCGTCACATTGGGGTCCGGTACGTCCAGCACCTGATTGGGCACGATATCTGCGGTCTGATCAAACCAGTATTTTGCCGTTTTGTTCAAGACCTGTCCCTTCAGGGGGATCGCACCGAGTACGTGATCAAACGCGCTTTGACGGTCTGTGGTGATGAGAATGCGCTTGTCTTCGAGCAGATAGATGTCCCGCACTTTCCCTTTCTGGTATTGATTTGACCAGCGGTCAAATTTTGCTTCCAGCAAACAGTTATTCAGTTGTGAACGGATTTGTTCTTGAGAGATCATGGATATACACTCCTTTAAAAAAATAAATGCAACCACCGATTAACACAGATGGACACGGATAATACGCATGAATAGTTAGTGGGGGAGGGAATTGGTTTCATCTTCCAGCCAATCGTTAGAGTGCCAGCACCGCACGGAGTAGTCTATCTACTTCGACTTGCAATTGCGGACCAAGACTTCCGAGACGACGGATGATGACTGATCGTTCTACTGTAGCTAATTTGTGCATCCGGATGACGGACGTAACGCGCAAGCCTGTCAAGCTAAATTCCGGGTGGTTAGACTCAACGGTATAGTCGGTGGGAGCAAGCGTACCGCGTACGACGCTGGAAATTGCCACGAGCACCAAATCGTCTCCGAGTTGTCCTTGGGACACGACCACTGCGGGACGAAGGGTAGTACCGGTCAAATCGGTAAATGGAAACCGCGCCAGGACCACATTACCGCGAGAGAGCTTTGGGTGCGTCACACGGGTTCCCCATCCTTGGAGGAGTAAATGTTTTCTCCTTCTTCCTGCCAGAAGTCAAATGCGCCACTTTCTTCTGCGAGGCGCATAATATCCTCTGTTGTCACATCATCTTCCTGCCTTTGCACGGTAATCTCTTCATAGCGCTGTGCCAGTTTTACCAGCAGTTCGAGTTCGCTTTGCGGAACCAGCACCTTCTCACCTATACATTGTATGTGAATCGTTGCCATTTTGGCTCCTCAAGCGTAGAGATTAACGGATGTTTTGCCTTCTATCTGTGTCCATCTGCGTCCATCTGCGGATGCTCTTTAAGCCGCGCGGAAATGCACGGCGTGGCCCCTTTCGGGGAACCAGATTACATCCAGCATCAATGACAGGGCTACGCCCAGGACATAGCCGACGAGTAAACCGATGAAAAAGGGCCGCGATTTGTGATAGACAGAGGGACCGCCTACTTTGAGCATCACCAGCTTGATCAGCCAGGCGATAAATAATGTGAAACTGCTGGCGCGAATCAACGGGGTTCCCGAAAGCGCGAGACCCACCGGGTGCAGGGGCCACCACACAAATCGATGGCGCATAAAAATGAGACCGATCATCGCCAGACCGCCTATGCCGAAAAAGACCAGATTTTCGGGGTTATCCACGTAAAAGGGCGGATTATCGGCATTCTTGACCGCGTTGGCGGAATTCCTAAAATAGTTGCGCGCACTTCTGGGAATCTCGGCGACATTAAAATTAAAAGCGCCTTCATTATAGCCCAGGTTCAAAGTGAGAAAAATGCTCGTTACAAAACTCACTGCAAAAGCCATATAAAGCGCGGCTATTAACTTGCGGCGGTTATCGGTGATGCCCTCGGACAACTTGCCTACCTGTGCGGTAGCTGGCAAAAATAAGCCCTTGGCATTCCCCGTAATTAAATTGGCGAATCGAAACGCCACATGCGTGGTGGGTGGAATCCCGACATTGCCGAAAAAGGGCGCCACATAATTCCACGCAATTCCCGGTATCTGCGTGTAGGGCATGCCCGTATCTGATAAAATTTTCGCCATTCCAATATATCCACACACACACGCCATCAGCAGCAGGGCGCTGATGATGGGATCCATGTTCATCTGCATCATCCAGATAAACAAAAACGCGAGGCCCGCCACCACGCCGACCACAGCGGCGCGATAGGACAATAGCTCATCGCGGTCATCCACGCTGTCGTCTTTGCCAAGGGCTTTCATTATCACATCCCGTAAATGCAGCCGCGCTACCCAGAACATCGAAATCACCAGCACGACGAACGCGCCGCGCGTCTGCCATTGGTACACGCCGCGATAGGCAACGGGAACCATGGATTTATATCCCAATTTATTGAGCCAGCCACCCTCGACAATGAAGAGGAGATCGAATACCCATAAGCTGAGCAGCACATCGAGGCTGGCAAAATAGGAGAAGAAGATGGAAAACAAGCCCACCGATGCCCGTATGCGCGGAAACTGTGGATCAATGATATGCCATCTGCCTCCGTGGATGGGAAAGCGCGGGAAATTTGGCAAAAAGTAATTGATACAATTCCAGGCGATCATGCCAAATGCCAGGGCGAATCCAACCCAGAACAGGCGATTGTACATAAAGCCCGGCAATGTGCGTTTGTCACCTCCCGGTTCGGACATCATATTGATCAGGGGGGCCATGGCCGGATATGCCAGGCGTTCGTTTTGCACCCACTGTTTTCTAAAAATGACGCCTATACAGGTCAGTACCACAAACGCAGCCGTAAAAGCCATGAACCACCAGAATAGCGGTAGTACCCATATATCCCAGGGAATGGCCGCGCCTTCGGGGCGACCTTCAAAAAACCACGCTATTCCATTGCCATCATTGGTGGGGATTAAAAAGTCGGGCAGATGTGGGTGCAGCAATTCGGCCCAGTTGTTGTCTTCGGTCGCATAGAAATACGGCGCAGAAATATATCCGATCAAAAATCCCGTACTGCCCCAGATCGGCATGGTTGCACCCACGAGGCCCATCGACAAAATGGTGTGCCATTCCCCGGATTGAAGTGAGAATCGCGCAAGCCTGCCCATCACTGCGAGCGCAATCAGCATGGTAATAAACACGATGAGCATGGCCATTGGAATGTGCGATAGCACCATGCGCGAGCCGTGATAATGAAATCGTACATATACCGCAATCACATCCAGCAGCACGACCAGGAGCAGTCCCAAGCCGATGGCCCGCGGCGTAATGCCCCCTCGAGGAGATTGTTCGGCCTCGCGGCCAATATTTGGTACTTGTGTTGCCATTCTCAGTTTCCCTCAAAAAATACGTACCTACAGTGCGCGTCCGCGCAAAACCTCGCGGCACTGTCCTTCGCTATTGCCCGTCACATTGTAGGCAAAGGTATTCATACGGCGGTCTCGATGCGATGTATTCGGTCCCGATCCGTGAATGGTCAAGGCACTGAAAAACACGCCATCGCCCGGTTCCATCGCCACGGGTACCGCGTCTTCTCGCTCGCGATAGTGCCCCGGCAAAAATACGCCAAAACTCGTTTGTGCGCGTTCGTGTTCTTGCAGACCCCATTTGTGGCTGCCGGGGATGAACTGAATACAGCCATTTTCGTCATCTGTCCCGTCAATGGCGAGTTGACAATTTACCATCAGAGGCCGATTGTCTTCGCGTTTCCAATACGCGTAATCCTGATGCCAGGGTATTGCCGTGCCATCGCGCGCGGCTTTCATCAATAGCTTGCTGTGATACAGTGAGATATTTGGTCCAATCAGGGATTCTATAATATTCAACATATCATCACAGCGCAATGCGCGATTTAACCCTGTGCTGATCACTTCGCTGTGCATCAATTGTCGGATGCGCCTGGGCAGGTATTCATCCTCAAATTCTTCCCATGAGATCCCGACTCCTTCGTGTGCGTTTTCTGCCATTCGCTCGTGCAAGCCAGCAATTTCGCGTTCGATGTGGGAAATTTCTCCAGATGGAATCAATCCCTTTTTCAACACATATCCATTCTGGTCGTAGAATTTTTGTTCTGCATCCGTTAGCCCCATGGGACACTCCTTTGTAATTTCACAGCATCTAATTTACAAATTATGACACGCTCTTGCAAAATCATTTATATTGTATAGCGTGCAAATTAGAAATAGGGAACAGAAAGAGAATGATTAACGTCATAAATTGATGCGTTATGATTATTTTAAAGAAAAAATCGACCTTTTTTCACCGCCCTTTGGGCATTAAAATAAGGAAAGCCGATGAAAATACGTATTCTTTTTGCTTTGTTGTTCTGTATCTCTCTTTTGGGAAGTATTTCCGAGGCGTCTGATTGGACGCACTGGCGCGGTCCCATGCAAAATGGTGCTTCGCCGGAGACGGGGCTTATTTCTACATGGTCTCTGGAGGGCGAAAATCTGATCTGGCGCCGTGATTTTATCGGCAGATCTACACCGATTATTGTAAATGGTCGGGTCTATGTTATCGGGCGAACCGGCAAAGACATAACCGAGCAGGAGCACATCGCGTGTTTTGATGCGGAAACAGGTGATCTCATTTGGGAAAAGAAATTCAATGTCTGGCACTCAACCATAACCTTCAATCGTCTGGGATGGGCAAGCCTGGGGGCCGATGGCGAGACCGGTAATATTTACGCCCATCTCGTCAGTGGATTATTGATCTGTTTTGATACCGATGGCTATGTCCAGTGGCAGCGGTCTCTAACCGAAGAATTTAACCGATTCTCCGGTTATGGCGGACGATTGCACACGCCCGTTGTCGATGGCGATCTGGTTATCATCAGCATGGGCAATCGCGGATGGGCTGGTGTACCTCCTTCTCATCGGTATGTTGCCTTTAATAAACATACGGGTGAAACCGCGTGGATGGCTCGTCCAGGCGGCGGTGGGCAGGTTGATTTAACCGTTTACTCTACGCCTGTTGTCACGACAATTGACGGGCAGCGCGTGTTGGTTGCCGGCAATGGCAATGGCGGTATTTTTGCCTTCAAAGTCGCAACGGGCGAAAAAGTATGGGGTTTTTCATTCAGTAAGCGCGGCATCAATACCTCGCCTGTTGTGGCTGATAATCGCGTTTATGTCGCACATAGTGAAGAAAATGTCGATAATACCTCTCTTGGTCGCGTTGCGTGTTTGGATGCGCGTACGGGCAAAGAAATCTGGCGACAAGACGGTATGACCGCGGGCTATGCTTCGCCAGCGGTTCACGCGGGACGCGTCTATGTGATCGACAATTCGGCCAATGTGCATTGTTTAGACGCTAAAACGGGAAAGCAATATTGGGAGCAAAATATCGGCACTGTGGGCAAGGGATCGCCGACCTGGGCCGATGGAAAACTCTATGTTACTGAAGTCAATGGCGGCTTCCAGATTCTCAAAACGAATAATATGAACGCTGAAGTGCTCGACAAAAAGAAAATTGCAATGCCCGAAGGTGGGCATGCCGAGATCTACGGATCAGCCGCTGTTGCGTATCGCCGCATCTATTTTGCGACCGAAGCCGGGTTGTTTTGTCTGGGCGATAAAAACGCGCGATTTGAAGTCACGCCTTCTCCCCATACAAAGCACGAAAGCGCGCCTTCGAGTGCTGAACCAGCATCTATTCTTTCTATTCCGGCTGAGGCGACCATACAACAAGGCGAGGTACTGCCTCTGCGGGCAGAGGCTTATGACGAGAAGGGCCGCTTGATCGGCAATGCCGACGTCGAGTGGTCGTTGAATGGCCTGGATGGAGAAATAAAGAATAATCAGTTTGTACCATCCCGACCGGGACAGGGCGGGTGGATCACGGCCAAACTGGGGGAATTAACCCGACAAACCTGGGTGCGCGTGGTGCCCGATGTGCCCTGGACAGAGGATTTTGAAAATGTCGAAGTCGGCACAAATCCATTGCACTGGGTGTGGGGGGGCAGGGGTTTTGTGGTGGAGGAAAAAGATGGCAACATGGTGCTGGCAAAACCGCCAGCTGCACGCGGCTTAGACCGGTCAAATCTCTACGTGGCGCCATACAACTTCAGTGGCTATACGATTCAGGCCGATCTTATGGGTACGCAGAACAAGCGCCGACGTCCCGATATGGGGCTTGTAGCGCATCGCTATATCCTCGACCTTCAGGGCATTCACCAACGCCTTGAAGTGCGATCGTGGTCGTCGGATTTGCGCATGGCAAAACGCATTGATTTCCACTGGGACATGGGGGTGTGGTACACCATGAAAATGAGAGTTGATATCGAAGGCGGTAAAGCTATCGTTCGGGGCAAAGTCTGGAAAAAAGGCGATCCCGAACCCGATGCGTGGAGTATTGAAGTAGAGGATCCCCTGCCGATAGAAGAGGGCAGTCCCGCGCTTTACGGCTATTCACCCGCCACGATTTACTACGATAATGTGAAACTTTGGTAATCTTCATAAACCCTTACAGATAAAGGAATAAAATGAAATTGAAACGACTTTTTAGCGGATGTGCCATCGTTGGTTTAATCGTATCGACTGGTATTGCTGAAGAGGTTATGTGGGGATTTACTCCAGATCGCAACCTCGTGTCAGACGCAAAAAATTTGCCGATGAACTGGAATGTAGAAACGGGTGAAAATATCGCTTGGAAAGCAGATCTCGGTTCGCAGTCCTACGCCGGTCCCATCAGGATTGGTGGAAAAATATTCATGGGTACAAATAACCAGATTGAGCGCAATCCCAAAATTACAGGTGACAAGGGCGTAATCATGGCTTTTCAGGAATCCGATGGAAAATTTCTCTGGCAAGCAGCGCATCCCAAGCTGCCCGCGGGGCGCGTCAATGACTGGCCACAACAGGGCATTTGCTCCACGCCTTATATTCGCGGAGATCGGATGTATTATATCTCGAATCAATGTCGCGTGGTGTGCGCGGATACAGAGGGGTTTTTGGACGGGGAAAATGACGGTCCATATACCGGGGAAGAGGATACGAGCAATATCGGTGTGGATATTATCTGGGAATACGACATGATGGAAGAACTGGATGTGTTCCCTCACAATTTGGCGACCTGTTCGCCCGTGGGGGCGGGCAATCTCCTGTTTGTCATCACTGCCAATGGTGTTGACGAGGGTCACATCGCCATCCCTTCGCCTCTATCACCCAGTTTTATTGCGGTCGATCTCAATACGGGGGAACTGGTATGGGAAAAAGCCTATCCGGGTGAAAGTATCTTGCACGGGCAGTGGTCCAATCCCGCTTATGGCGTTATCAATGGCAAGCCGCAGGTGATCTGCCCTGGGGGCGATGGCTGGGTTTATTCAGTGGAAGCCGAGACTGGGGACTTGATCTGGAAATTTGACTGCAATCCAAAAGACTCTGTGTGGGAGTTGGGTGGGCGCGGTACGCGCAATGCGATTATTTCCACTCCTGTTATTTACGATAACAAGGTTTTTATCGGCGTTGGGCAAGACCCGGAGCACGGCGAGGGCATTGGACACCTGTGGGCTATTGATGCAACGGGTACAGGCGATGTGACGGGAAGCCATGCGGTGTGGCACTTTGGCAATGAAAATTACAACCGAACTATTTCTACGGTGGGCATCAGCGATGGCCTGCTCTATGCGGCAGACCTGAGTGGTTTTGTCTATTGTCTCGATCTGAAAACTGGCACACAGCACTGGAAATACGATACATTTGCCGCGATATGGGGATCGCCTTTTGTGGCTGATGGGAAGGTGTACATTGGGGATGAAGATGGCGATGTGGCGATTTTGAAAGCCGGAACACAATTTGAATTGATCAACGAAATCAATATGGGCAGCGCGGTATATACCACGCCTATTGCAAAAGATGGCATGCTCTACATTGGCACGCGCAATACGCTGTATGCGATTAAAGGCGAGTAGAAGAGGTCACAATATGGAAGTTCTGACAACACCTGTGGCCGATAAGGTCAAAGAAGCGCGCGATACCCTCGATACCCATGTGCGAGATATGGTCGCGTGGCATTTTAATCCCACTACGGGATGTCCATTCTGGCTGGAATTTGCAGGGGAATTGGATTTTGATCCACGTCGAGAGATCGGTGGGTACAGCGATTTGAAATACCTCGGGCATTTCCAGGATGAATGGCTGCGCGGCGGTCCCGTGCGGCGATGGATCCCGAGGGGCAGCGAGGGGCAGCGGACTTATGTATTTGAAACGGGCGGCTCAACCGGTGTGCCCAAATATCGGATCAGTCAAAACGATTTTCAGATCGACTACGAAATGTTCAGCGAGCACCTCTCAGAAGAAACATTTCCAAAGGGTGCGGACTGGTTGATGCTGGGGCCAACAGGTCCACGGCGATTGCGTCTGGCTGTGGAATATCTCTGTCAGATTCGCGGTGGGATTTGCTTTCTCGTGGATCTCGATCCCCGATGGGTCAACAAGCTGATCAAGCGCGGCGCACTCCAGGAATTGGAACTCTACAAAGCCCATGTGATTGATCAGGCACTCACGATTCTGCGCGCCAATGACAATGTGAAATGCATGTTCACGACCCCCAAGCTTCTCGAAGAATTGTGCGAAAAAATTTCTCTGCAAAAAGCCGGGATCAGCGGCATTTTTTGTGGTGGCACAGAGATGAACGCACAATTCAATCGGTTTGCAAGAGAAGAGCTTATCCCGGGCATCGATTTTGTTCCTACCTACGGCAATACCCTGATGGGGCTGGCTTATTCCAAGCCTCTGGAACCCGGAGATAACTACGCGATTACGTATTATCCTCCCGTGCCCCGCGCGTTTATCGAACTGGTGAATCCAAATAATCCCGATGAAGTGGTCGATTACGACGAAGTCGGGCGCGTGATGCTGACGACGCTTACAAAAGAATTTTTTATGCCCCGCTTTCTCGAACGCGATGAGGCCGAACGCGCCAAACCGATTGAAGCCTATCCCTGGGATGGCGTGAGAAATCTGGGTCTGCTCTCCGAGTTGCAGGAATCAGTCGTCGTCGGGGTGTATTAAGTAGTGTCTGACGAGAAAGATGATGGACAACGGGCTTGACATAGAGAGAGCCATAATATTTTTTCAAATACATACGTGTGCATAATCTAATGGGAGGTAACGATATGCGATCTATAATCGCACAAATTCTGGTTCTTGGGCTGCTATTTTACGCGGGCCCACTTCTGGCGCAGGAGTGGGGGGATGTATCTGAAGAGGTTCTGGGCATGACCGGCATTCCCGAAGACTCTGAGGCCGATGCCGTTATTCTGTTCGATAAGGTTACTATCGCTATTACACTGCGATTCCAGCTTGTGATTCAGCGACACACCCGAATTAAAATTCTCACCGAACGCGGTCTGAAATACGGCGATGTGTCCATCTATCTCGGCTCTGATGACGAGATAGATGAATTGCGGGCACAGACTATTTTGCCCAATGGCAAAAAGGTCACGCTTTCAAAAAAAGACATTTTTACAAAAAAGCGCAGAAGTGGGTCTGAAAAGGTGTTCGCCATACCCGGTGTGGAGGTGGGGGCTGTTATTGAATACGCCTATGAAATTACCAGCAGACGACTGACATTTCTCGCCCCCTGGCAGTTCCAGCATGGCGTATTTACCAGGCTGAGTGAGTTGATCTTGATTATTCCAGAAGGTTTCGATTATCGGGCCTTTGCCAGCAATGCTTACGTGCCAGATCCCCAGAGAGAGTCCTTCCAAATTGCCGATCCCCAAATGGGTACCTCTTTTGTCGGCAGATTTGTATGGCGTGCTGAAAATTTGCCAGCTCTTAAACGGGAACCTTATATTACGACGCTCAAAGATTATTGGGCCACGTTATTTTTTCAGATTGTCGCTTATCGAAATCCCAAAGATACAATGGCCGATCCTGTCATATTCATTAAAACATGGGACGACCTCGCGGAAATTTTGCAAAAGAGTTATAACCCTTCTATAAAAAAAACCAGGACCTTGGAAAGACGAACACTTGCTCTGGTATCCGAGATACAGGATGACCGCACTCGGGCTGAGGCTATTTACGGCTATGTGAGAGACTCGATTGAAACATCTGCGTCGAGTGGAAGTCGCAAAAAACCCAACGATGTGCTTAAAAGAAAAAAGGGCAGTTCGTTGGAAAAAAACCTGTTGTTAATCGCGATGCTGAAAGCAGCTGGTCTCGAAGCCAGTCCGCTGCGTATTTCCACCCGCATCAATGGGCGTTTACAAGAGAACTGGCCTCAATTGCAGCAACTCAACTACACGATTGCACACCTGTCCATAGACGATGACGTTTATTTTTTGGATACAAATGACAGTCAGTGTCCGTTTGTACTGCTACCACCCAGGTTATTGTCTGGAAAAGGGTTTTTGATTGGGGAGGAAGAAGGCAAAATTGTCGAAATTCCCATACCGAAAGATGCGAGCACAAGTAGAGCAAATACTCAGGCGAAGCTGACCGAAAACGGCGATCTCTTGTGCCAAACAACACTACAATTTGAAGGGTATCGCGGGATTTCAGAACGAAAGGATCTGGACGAAGAGAAACCGGGGAAATACGTCAAAGATATTCTGGAAAACCGTTTTGGAGATGTGGTGATCGATACATTTCAGATCGGTCAGGACAAAGATGTCGATATGCCTTTGGAAGTTAAGATCGACTATCGGGTTCAAAATTACGCCCAGGTGGCTGGCGATATGGTCTATTGTCCATCGAGTTTGATCCATCGACGTCAGTCTAATCCCTTCAAGAGCGAAAAACGGTTTTTTCCCGTCGAGTTCAACTACGGCTTTGCATCTGAAGAAATAGTCGATCTGACTCTACCGGAGGGATTCGAGGTTGTCGAAATACCCGAAGTACAAAAGGTTACATCCCTCGGGGTCAGGTTTCAGTCTGATTGTCAGGCAGACAGCAATAGCGTGCGTGTCCAGCGGACATTTTCTGTGAACCGCGTTTATTACACACCGGCGCAATATTCCCGGCTGCGAAACGCGTATGCAAAGATTGTGAGTGCCGATCAAGGACAGATTGTCTTGCGCCGAAGGCCACTGGAAGCCGAAGAATAAGACGGGGGTGGAGAGATGAGAACCATATCTTTCATAAGGTCGGCACTTGTGGTCTTGCTAATTGCAGCCCATGTGCAGGCAGATGCGGACTGCGTTGGGGAGGATGTTGATGCGGTTGTTGTGCTGGATGAGAACGAATTTGTCATACGAGGCAAAAACAAGGCGACATATCGCAAACATCGGATTATTAAAATCAACACTGAAGCGGGTAGGAAGTACGGACAGGTAGTAGTTCGCGAAAATAGATACATCAAATGCACCCATATCTCTGGAAAGATTTTAGATGCAGAGGGTAAGTTGATTCGCAAATTGGGCAAAGGAGATATTCGGAAAAATCCGTACTTTCCCGAGTACATCCTGTACCAGGATAAGAAATATCAGGCATTTGAACTGAAGGCCAGCACGTTTCCCTATCTGGTAGAATATACCTATGAAGTGGAATATGAAAGCCTGTTCTTCTGGCCTTCGTGGTTTCCACAGACAGATGTTCCCGTTTTACAGTCAACCTATACTGTTGTGGGACATGACAAAATTGATTATCGAATCCATGCCGTTGGGTTGATAGAACCACCTGTAATGGAAAAGGCGTCTAAACGCAAGTGGCAGTTGACGCATATTAAACCCAGAGCCAGCGAGCGGTCTATGCCTCCTGAAGACAGAATCCAGATGAGGCTCTTTTTTGCGCCTGTTGCCTTCGAAATTGGAAAGTCTCCAGGA
Organism: Gemmatimonadota bacterium; assembly: GCA_009838845.1. Classification (NCBI taxonomy): domain Bacteria; kingdom Pseudomonadati; phylum Gemmatimonadota; species Gemmatimonadota bacterium. Next base: position 31,556 of record VXRD01000026.1, read on the forward strand.
TCGTTCGCCTCATGGGACGCGGTGGCAAAATGGTACGGGATGCTGGCTGATGGTCGATATGACCTGCCGCCAACTGCGGTACAGAAAGTCCGAGAGTTGGTATCTGAAGCCAGCAGTGACCGGCAGAAAGTGGAGATTCTCTATCGCTATCTCCAGGATCATACGCGGTATGTGGCTATTGAACTGGGCATTGGGGCGTGGCAACCGTATTCGGCAGAATGGGTTTTTAAGAATAAGTATGGCGACTGCAAGGATCTATCTACATTCATGGTTGCGATGCTCAAAGCTTGTGGTATCTCGGCATATCCAACCTTGATTGGCACGCGCGACCGCGGCATGTTGATTCGGGAATTTCCTTCCAATCAGTTCAATCACTGTATCACATTTGTCCCCTTGCAACGCGATACGCTCTGGTTGGAATGCACGGCCGACCTTATAGCTGCGGGGGAGTTGCCATCCGCAGATGAGGGATGCGATGTGCTCGTGGTTAAGGAGAACGCCGGAGAAATCGTTCGGACGCCGCAGAGTAAGAGTGGGGATAACTGCCAGATTAGCACTATAAAAGGCCATCTCACAGCATCAGGTAAACTTACTTTTTCGGGGCAGCTATCGGGCACAGGTAATATTGCAACGCGATTGAGACACAGTCTGCGGGATAACAAGGGAGAAGACCGCAAGCGTTATTTAGGCGGAAGATTGGGCAGGTATTTACCCGTGTTGGATCTGGCAACTTATGAGATTGATCATCTGCTCCAGAACTTTGATCAACCACTTGAGGTACGCGTTAGCGGTACGTCCGGAAAATTTGGTGCTCGAAGCGCGAAGAGACTATTTGTGAATCCCAACATAGTGAACCGCGCCAGGCCGGGAAGTGTGCCGAGAGCGAAAAAACGGCAATTCTCTGTGTACCATTCCTATCCATATACGTACATTGATTCCCTATCTATTGATATACCAAAAGGTTATGTGCTGGAAACTGCGCCTGAGCCAGTGGAAATTACAACGCCATTCGGCTTTTTCAAAACCACCAGTCATTTTTCAGATGGCGCATTGCACTATACCCGAGTATTCAGGCTGGATAAAAAACAAATACCGCGGTCAGATTACGAGGCCTATGTGTCTTTTATGAAGGATATTGTGCAAAACGATCAAGCCCCTTATGTTTTTGTGGCAGAGACAAAGAGATGAATAGGACTGCGATAATCGCTACGGTAGCCCCATCTCACCACAGAAGGTAGAAAACGGTAGAACGCGGGTGTTGGTTGTTGCGTTGCCAAAATCCTTTGTGCCCAGATGTACCTGGTAGAATCGCGGAATATCTGTTCTCTCTCTGAAGTACCTGCAGGCGGGAGAAGTGCCGCGCTCACCGGTTTTGCACTCGACGGCAAATTCAGCATATCCATCGCGGAGAACGACAAAATCTACCTCGCGTTTGTCGATATCTCGGATGAAGCGCAATTCCATGTCATATCCCTCTGTGTCTTCTATATAGTGGCAGTACTTCAACAAGTGTCCGGCTACCATGTTCTCAAACCGGGCACCGCGGTCTGCTACGCGCGACCAGTCCCAAAAATACAGCTTCTTTTCCTTGCGTACAGCTCTTATCCTCTTTGCTCCAAATGGTGGAATGCGATAGCACAGGTACAGCCTTTCAAAGATTGTGAGCCAGCGTTCGACGGTTTCGTAAGCCACTTGTAAGAGTTTGCTGAGGCTGTTGACCGAAAGCGGGGATCCCACGCAGGCGGGCAGGTGAGACAGTAGCAGGTCCAGCATGGATACCTCTCGCACATTTTCCAGATCGCGGAGGTCTTCATAGATGACTCTTGCGGAATGCTCGCGCAGCCACCTGCGGTGAAATCGCGTCTCCCCTCTGAGAAGAGGCTCGGGAAAACCGCCAAATCTGAGCAATTGCGCCATGAGCGCGTTATCTGACTTCCATCCGCATTCCATCAGTGTGAAGGGATGCAGACGGTAGTAGTGATATCGTCCCTGCAAAGAGTCGCCGCCTTTGCGGTAGTAGTCCAGCCGTGCCGAACCGGTAACGATAAAGGAAATGGATGTCTTGTTTTTGTCGAATAATCCCTTCATTAGATTTCGCCATTGCGCGTACTTGTGAATTTCATCGAAAATGATGCGGGTCTGTCCAGAAGGGAGTCTTCCCGCCAAAATATCCTCGCGATCGGCCAGTACATCCCAGTTCAGATAGGCAGGTGACGATTCATTTTGGCTTTGTCCCAGCAGGGAGATTGCGAGTGTTGTTTTTCCAACCTGACGCGGCCCTCCGATGAATATCATCCTGTCTGCGATATCTGCTTCAATATGATCCGTGATGTAGCGGGGTTCCATACTTATCACCTTTCTCGTATGTCGTGAGTATTTTAGACTATACCTTAATATACTCGTGAGTATTTTAGAGTCAATGTGAAAATACTCATATTATTGCGCTTGCTTTTATTTGGGTGAAAAGCTACTTTTTATGTTCTGCAATGCGATTTAAAGCCACACTTGGGGATGGACGGTTATAAATCTCTTCCCTACAATGTTTCAGGGAGGCGATAATTAGTCTTTCAAAGAGGCGAGATATTATGATTCACTTACCCATTTTACGTGCGGGGGAACCGTACACGAGTTTGAGCGTTCAGGAAGTGTCGCATATTCAAACTAGCGAGCCGCTCGTTCAGGTCAGTCAGGCAAATCGGGGGCTGGTCGCGAAAGACTTAAATGGGGCGGCGGCGAACAAACAGGTGCTCGACAGGCTGAGTGTATCCGAACTCGTAGGTATAACCCGCGAAGCTGCGCGCTTATTTGCAGAAGCCGATTTGCCAATTGGCGATCATATCCAGACGCCCGATGATTATGTCAAACAGGTGTCTGGTACAACGGGTATGCCCGAAGCCCTCTGCCGCACGAATATGGAAAAGATTCAACTCGTGTGTACGGAGATAGAAGCTATTTTGGGGGGGCTCACGCGTGGGTTGGATCTCTCTGTGCTCGATGAGGGTTGGTACAATCAGGATGGTCGCTCTCTCAGCTACATTTGTCAGGCCAATGCTCTCGGGGCTATATTGCCGAGCAATTCGCCGGGGGTACACGCACTGTGGGTTCCATCCATACCGCTCAAAGTGCCCCTCGTTCTAAAACCCGGGCGCGAAGAGCCATGGACGCCTTTTCGAATTGCACAGGCGTTTATCGAATCGGGGTGCCCGCCAGAAGCATTTGGGTTTTATCCTACGGATCACGGTGGTGCCACTGAAATTTTGCTTCGCTGCGGTCGCTCCATGCTCTTTGGAGGCGGGGCGACGGTCGCGCCCTGGCTGGACGATCCCCGCGTGGAAATCCACGGGCCTGGGCAGAGTAAGGTTATTATTGGCGAAGATGTGATAGACCGGTGGGAAGACTATCTCGACATCGCGGTTGCCTCAATTGCTGCAAATGGCGGTCGCTCTTGTATCAATGCGTCGGGCGTGTGGGTTCCCGCGCATGGTCGAGAAATTGCCGAAGCACTCGCAGAGCGATTGGCAAAAATTGTCGGGAGACCTCTGGATGATCCAGATGCACAGATCGCGGCATTTACCAATCCCACATTCGCCGATCAAATTTCGACGACTATAGACATTCATCTGAAAACCTCAGGGGCCGAAGATCTGACCGAGAAATTGCGCGGTGATCGGCTGGTCGAGATCGATGGCTTGAAATTCTTAAATCCCACGGTTGTATGGTGTGATGATTTTGAACATCCTCTTGCAAATACCGAATATTTGTTTCCATACGCGAGCGTGGTCGAAGTTCCGCAGTCAGAAATTCTGGGCAAGATTGGACCGAGTCTCGTGGTGACAGCAATAACAGAAGACCGTGTATTTATCGACAAATTGCTCAATTCGCCCCATGTAGAAAGACTCAATGTGGGTGCGATTCCCACGCCTCAGATTTCATGGGATCAACCACACGAGGGCAATTTGTTCGAACATCTGTACCGTCAGCGCGCGCTGCAATGGGCTAAACAGGCTTAGGAGATGAAAGCATTTGATTTTTGTCCCACTACGCGCGTGGTATTTGGGGAGGGCACTCTCGCGCAATTGGGGAAATTATCAAAAGAGTTGGGCGGAAGCCGCATACTTTTTGTTACCGATCCAGGGATTGTAAGTGCCGGGCTTGCAGACCGTGCGATTGCGCTACTTCAACGCGCTTCCCTGGATTTTTTTGTATTTGATGGTGCGGACGAAAATCCCACGACTGCGCATATAGATGCCGGTGTCGCGTTTGCAAAAGCGCATGGGACTATTGATCTGATCGTCGGGATGGGAGGAGGCAGTGCGATGGATTGCGCCAAGGGGATCAATTTTATCCTGACTAACGGCGGACAAATGGCAGATTATCGGGGTATGGGACATGCGACAAAACCCATGTTGCCCTCTATTGGAGTTCCAACCACTGCGGGCACGGGGAGCGAAGCGCAGTCCTACGCGCTTATTGCCGATACAAAAACGCATGTTAAGATGGCCTGTGGCGATCTAAAGGCGAGATTCAGGAGTGTTATTCTCGATCCTTCGCTGGTTGAAAGTGTGCCAAAAGATGTCGCAGCAGCAGCGGGTATAGACGCCATCGCACACGCTATCGAAAGTTATGTTTGCACGCGCCGCAATGCTATTTCTATGATGTTCGCACAAAAGGCGTGGCAATTGCTTTCATCGAGTTTTGAAAGCGTGCTGAAGGATGCTTCCGATAGCGAGGCGAGAAGTAAAATGCTTTTGGGCGCGCACTTTGCCGGTGCGGCTATTGAGAATGCCATGTTGGGTGCAGCCCATGCGTGTGCCAATCCATTGACCGCGCATTTTGGTATTGTACATGGTGTCGCTGTGGCACTTATGCTGCCCGCTGTCGTCCAATTTAATGGAGAAACCGCAGGCACGCGCTATCGTGGACTCGGATCCGATGTTGATGAACTCGTCGAGCAGATCGCTTTTTTGAAAGGATGTGCAAATCTGCCTTCTCGATTGCGCGATCTCGGTGTATCGCGTGACAGCCTCCCCATGCTGGCAAAAGATGCCACTGAACAATGGACGGGTACTTTTAATCCGAGGCCCGTGGATGAAGATAATTTTCTCGCGCTTTACGAATCTGTGTATTGATACGCAATGAGAGTGCTTCTTTTTTTTCTTATCTTTTATTTATTTTTAATTCCCGTCCATGCAGAAGAATGGAGCCGATTCCGCGGGGATGCACAATCTACGGGTGTTGCAAATAGTAGCTTGCCCGCTGAGCTGGATGTGTTGTGGACGGCACAGATCGAAATAGGGATTGAATCCACCGCCGCAATTTGGCAAGACGCGGTGTATGTGGGCGGGTTGGATGAAAAGCTGTACGCTTTTGATTTTGATAGTGGTGCGATCAAGTGGACGTATTCGGCTACGGGTGAGATCAAATCGTCGCCATTGGTTTTTGAAAAAGCCGTGTTTTTCGGCGATGGCAATGGCGTTTTTCACGCTGTTGATGCACAGACAGGTAACGCACTTTGGACGTTTCAAACGGATGGGGAGATTATCTCTTCGGCAAATGCAACCGGGGACCGCGTCCTGTTTGGGTCTTATGATCAGTTCTTATACTGCCTCGCGCCGGACGACGGGTCTTTGCTGTGGAAAATAGAAACGGATGGTTATGTTCACGGTATGCCGGCTATCGCACAAGCGCATACGCTGATCGCGGGGTGTGATGGCCTCTTGCGCGTTATCGATATTGCCAGTGGAAAAGAACAATCGCAAATTGAACTCGGTGCTTATGTGGGGGCCAGTGCCGCCGTTCATCAGACGCGCGCTTATGTGGGGACTTATGAGAGCCAGGTTTTGTGCATTGATTTAAACGCAAAAGAGATTGCCTGGAGATACGAACACCCGCAGCGGAAATTTCCCTATTTCGCATCGCCATCTACGACTCCTGAACGGGTTATTGTTGCAGGGCGCGACAAGATGGTTCACGCGCTTGATCCCGATACGGGGGATATTTTGTGGACCTACACATCCCGCTCTCGATTTGAAGCGTCTCCCGTTGTGGTGGGAGATCGCGTTTTTGCAGGTACAATGGATGGAAAAATTGTGGCGTTAAATCTCGAGACTGGAGAATCCGATTGGGAGTTTGTAACCGGATCGGGATTTATTGCTTCGCCGAGTGTGGCGCGCAAGCGGCTGATTATTGGCACAACAGATGGGACGTTATATTGTTTTGGAAAGGCGGAAGAATGAGCGAGCAAATTCAGATTCCAGAGCCAGCGACAACCCGCAAAGTGTGGAAGGAGACAGATGTTGGTAGCGTGTTTGTTTCCAATTATCCGCCTTACTCTTTCTGGCGCGATGAAAATACGGCGCGCATTGAAGAGATGTTGCACACATCTGATTCGGGGGATAGAGAAGTTCCTATGGGCCTTTACCTGCATATTCCATTTTGCCGAAAACGGTGTAAGTTCTGTTATTTTCGGGTTTATACAGATCGAAATAGTACGGAAATTCAGACGTATTTGGATGCCCTGGCAAAAGAAGTGGAAACTTATAGCGCATTGCCGCGTATTGCAGGGCGAAAATTGCACTTCGTTTATTTTGGCGGTGGCACGCCGTCTTATATTAGTGTCAAACACTTGAAGGTATTGGTTGACCGGGTCAAGGCTGTGATGCCATGGGATGATGCGGAAGAAGTGGCATTTGAATGCGAACCGGGTACGCTGTCAAAATCCAAAGTGGAGGCTATTCGAGAGATTGGCGTCACGCGCTTGAGCCTGGGATTGGAGAATTTAAACGACGGTATATTGCAGGAGAATGGTCGCGCACACGTCAGCAAAGAAATTTACAGGGCTATGCCCTGGGTCAAGGCGCAGGAATTTGCACAGGTCAATGTAGATTTAATCTCCGGTATGGTTGGGGAGACATGGGAGACGTGGCGAGATACGGTGCAGGGCACCATTGATCTCGACGCGGATAGCGTCACTATTTATCAGATGGAGTTGCCGTTTAATACGACGTATTCAAAAGCGATACGCGATGGAGGGGGGTTGCAGGTCGCGGATTGGGCTACCAAGCGCGCGTGGCACAATTACGCGATTGAAGAGTTTGCCAAAGCGGGCTATGAAACATCGAGTGCTTATACGCTGGTGAAAAAAGGTCGCCTGAACAAATTCGTCTATCGAGATGCTCTGTGGCGTAGTGCGGATCTCATCGGTACGGGTGTGGCTTCTTTTTCACATGTGGGAGGTATGCATTTTCAAAACCAGACGCACTGGGATCCCTATATCGAAACTATTGATAAAGGACAACTTCCGCTCAATCGATCTTTTGTGCCGACAAAAGAAGAGCGTCTGATAAGGGAAATGATTTTGCAACTCAAGCTCGGGCGGATTGAAACAGCGTATTTTCAGGATAAATTTGGTGTCAATATTTTGCAGCAATTTGGTGATGCCTATCAGAAGCTCAGGGAATACGAGATGCTGGATTTCGATTCGCAGAGTATCACTCTGAGCCGGGAGGGACTTTTGCGCGTCGATCAGTTGCTGCCCGAATTTTACCACGAAAAATATCGCAATTCGCGCTATACATGAGTGATCACTACCACTAACTATGGGGGATATATGATATACAGGTATTATTTTTTACTCGCTGTTGTGCTGTGCTTTTCTTCCGCACATGCGGATTGGCCCCAATGGTTGGGACCCAACCGAACGGGTATTTCTTCTGAAACGGGGTTGTTGACAACCTGGGCAAAAGATGGTCCAACGGTTGTGTGGGAAAAAGAACTCGGAGAGGGGTTTTCCGGTATCTCGGTCGCAGAGGGACGGGTCTATACTATGTTCTCTGCCGGTGAAGATGAATTTGCCGTTTGCCTCGAGGAAAAAACGGGTGAGGAAATATGGCGTTTCAGGACCGGTGCCAAATACTATGAGCGGCAAGGTGGGAATGGTCCCCGTTCTCAGCCCACTGTGGATGGCGATCGGGTTTTTGTGCTCAGTGCCGAAGGCTGGTTGTACGCGCTCAATGCAAAAGATGGCAAAAAACTTTGGCTGGTCGATCTCTACGATGGATTGGGCAGTCGCGTGCCAAAATTTGGTTTTTCGACGTCGCCGCTGGTCGAAGGCGATTTGTTGCTCTTAGAAGTGGGCACACGGCAGGGGACATTTATCGCTTTGGATAAGACAAATGGCACTGTCAAGTGGGCGTCTCAACGAGATGTAGTGTCTTATTCATCGCCTATTGCTGTAGATATTGCGGGTATTCGCCAGGTGGTTTTTGTTTCGGGCGAAGCCGCGGTTGGGCTTTCTCCCGCGGATGGCTCGCTCTACTGGCGATTTCCCTGGTACACATCTTATGACTTGAATGTTGCTACGCCAATTTTAGTGCCTCCAGATCGCATATTTATTTCTTCGGGTTATGACCACGGGGCAGCTCTGTTGCAAATATCCCAGGAGGGAGATGGTTTGAGCGTTAAAAAGGTGTGGGAAAGCCGCGGTATGAAAAACCATTTTGGAACATCGCTCCTGATCGGCGACTATATCTACGGTTTTGACAATGCAATTTTGAAATGTATTGAAGCAGAGACTGGCAAGGAGCAGTGGAAACGCCGGGGGTATGGCAAAGGGACGCTTATTTATGCCGATGGACATTTGATCATTTTGAGCGATAAAGGCAAACTCGCATTGGCAGATGCATCGCCTACGGGTTTTCGGGAAAAGGTCAGTGCGCAAGTGCTTTCGGGCAAATGCTGGACACCACCAACACTTGCCAATGGCAAAATTTTTGTGCGCGATATGCATAGGATTGTATGCATGGATGTATCGGGCACGCAGGCGAAACCTGCGGACACGGAGAGCGAATAATAGTCGGAAGAGGCCGGGGGACAACCGATAATCGGAGAATTGCTATGCGTTATTTTCGACAGCTTTTGATTTTTGTCTGTATTCTGGGCCTGACGAGTAATCTTATTTTTGCGCAAAATACAGAAGAGGATGAGAAGAAGGAAGAACTGCCCGTTTATGCGGGGGAAGAGATCGTGGTGACGGAGAGCAAGGAAAAAGTGCCTACCGTGAGCACTATCGCGACCAAGGTCCCCGTCCCAATTCGTTTGACACCGGCGAGTATCGGTGTAGTTAATCACGGGTTATTTCAACATCAAAGCGGCGTGGTTTTGGGGGATGCACTGCGGAATGTGAGCGGGGTCAATATTCAGACCGTATTTGGCGTTACGGATTTCTTCGTCATTCGCGGGTTCGATTCGCTTTCCAGCGGGCTGGTGCTCACCGATGGCGCATCGGAGCCAGAAGCCACGTTTTACAATCTTTACAATCTGGAGCGCGTAGAGGTGCTCAAGGGTCCGGGGGCATTTTTATACGGGGGCAATCCGCTTTCTGGATCGGTGAATCTGAATCGCAAACAACCGATTTTTACAAATGCGTTCCAGGTCGGGGGTTCTTACGGTCCGTACAAGACAGGACGAGGAACAGTAGATGCAAATTGGGCGGATGTCGATCAGGGTATTGCTTTGCGCGTCAATGCACTACGGCAGGTATCTGATAGCTATCGAGACGATAAAGACAGCGGCTTGTGGGCTGTAAATCCCGCGGTGACATGGCGGCCCAGTGACAAAACCACAGTGACCGCCAATTTTGAATATGTCACCAGCAGGTACAAATCGGATTCAGGCCTGCCCATTATTAATGAGGCGGTCGCAGATGTGCCGCGCACACAATCGTATCAATCGCCTTTTGATGCGTCAGATCAAGATATTTATCGGGCGCGCGTCGATCTTCAGTCGCGCTTATCGCAGCGGGTTACGCTTCGCAACAAGCTCTATTATACCGATTTTTCATGGGTGTCTCAGGGCACATTGTTCAACGGCGTTTTCCCCAATGCCCAGGGCAGTCTGGACATCTTGCGCTCACTTGTTCTATTGGACGACCATCAGAAAGTGTTGGGCAATCAGTTTGAACTGCTTTCTACATTCCGCACGGGCCACGTAGAACACACGCTGCTTACCGGACTGGAACTGATGCAGTGGAGAGACAAATTTACCTTAGATGTGGCTGCTTTGCCCAATATCGACGTGTTCAACCCCGTGGAAACCGCGAGCCAGCCTTATTTTTATATTCCAGGGCAATCGCAGGGAGCAGATTCAAAAAGCCGCGTTGTCGCGCCCTATGTCGTGGATCGCATTGTCTTTTGTCCATGTTATCAGGCATTTGTAGGTGTGCGATATGACCGTATTGATTACGATGATCCCGTGACTTCCACGACGCGCAATTACAACAAACTGAGTCCTATGGCTGGCATGGTGTTTTCGCTTAAGGAGGATCTTTCGTTTTACGCCAATGCGGGTAAAGCATTTGCGCCTCCTTCGAGCCTGGTCGCAGGTCCGCGAGAAACAGAAGAGAGTTTCCAGATGGAAGTGGGCGCGAAAAAATACCTGTTGGATAACCGCCTACACGCGAGCCTTGCAGTTTATCATTTGACAAAAAACAATATTGGCATTCCCGATGCAACAGGCGTTACAAAACAAGATGGGGATCAGAGGTCTCGCGGTGTTGAGCTTGAAGTGATGATGCGCCCCGTGAGAAATTGGCACACATTTTTGTCCTACTCATTTTCCGATGCCACACTCACGCGCTTTGCCGAATTTGTTCCCGTGTTTACGCAAACGGGTATTACATACCAGCTTATGGATCGTTCGGGAAATAGGGCGGCTTTTTCGCCGCGTCATATTTTTAATGTGTGGACGGCGAGAGGATTTGACAATGGATTGGAATTTGGGATTGGCGCGCGCTATGTTGCCAGCCAGTTTATTGCCGAAGACAATCAATTTCAGATTGGGAATGTGCTGACGCTGGATGCCTCGGTGTCTTATGCGTACAGGCTGATAAAATTTCGCATTAACGCCAAAAATTTGACCAATCAGGAATACGAAACGCGCGGCTTTGGCTCCGCTTCAATTATTCCGGCCAATCCATTTGGCCTGTACTGTGCTTTTGAAGTCAATATTTGAACTATGCCCGACTTGACCCCAGATCGAAATGCGCTTTGGCAGCGGCAGTTGAAGCGGTTGCGAGGTATGCTGTCTTCAGTGCTGAATGGCAATGATTTTTATCGCAATAAGTTGAATCGAGCGGGTATTTATCGACCCGAGGATATTCAGACGCGCGATGATTACAGGCTGTTGCCCTTCACGACCAAAGAGGAATTATCAGCAGATCAGATGGCGTATCCCCCTTATGGCAGTAATCTGACGTTTCCGCCAGATCACTATGTTCGCGTCCATCAAACATCGGGGACTACGGGAGAGCCTTTGAACTGGTTGGATACGGTAGAGAGTTGGGATTGGTTTGCGCGTTGCTGGACTTATGTGTATCGCGGGGCGGGCGTGACGGCAAATGACAGACTGTTTTTTGCCTTTTCCTTTGGCCCTTTTATCGGATTCTGGACCGGGCATGAGAGCGCGCGTTTAATGGGTGCGATGTCCATCTCCGGTGGGTCTATGTCCACAATTCAGCGTTTGCAGGCGATTCAGGATCATCGGGTTACTGTTCTGATCTGTACGCCGACATATGCCCTGCATCTGGCAGAGGTGGCTCAGGCCGAAGGTTTTGATATTGCAGGTGGGAGTGTTCAGACTACAATTCACGCAGGCGAACCCGGCGCGGGGTTGCCTGCGACCAGACGACGCATTGAACAGGTCTGGGGAGCGCGTTGTTATGACCACGCCGGAGCGACTGAGGTGGGTGCGTGGGGATTTGAATGTGCGTTTCGAGATGGCATGCATATCAACGAAGCCGAATTTATTTGCGAAGTGATTGATCCCGATACGGGCGAACAAGCGAGAGAGGGGGAGTTGGTGCTTACCAATTTGGGACGCGCTGGCATGCCCGTTATCCGCTATCGCACGGGAGATCGCGTAAAGCTGAATGCAGAAATCTGTGGTTGCGGTTCGAGTTTCTCGCGTCTGGAAGGGGGCGTGATTGGACGTATCGACGATGCGTTGATTATCCGCGGCGTCAATTTTTATCCCAGCGCGATTGAAAATATCGTGCGGGGATTTCCCGAAGTGACAGAGTTTGCGGTAGATATTTATCGACAACGCGAAATGGACGATATGAAAATTCGCATCGAATTAAATGGCGGAGAGGCGGGTGCAATTTCCGATGCGATAGGTAGAGAGGTGCGACATATTCTGGGCATACGCGCCAGCGTTCAAACCGTGCCACACAATACGTTGCCGAGATTTGAACTTAAAGCGAGACGGTTTACAGATCATCGAGTTTAATTTAATAGAAAGCATTTCTATGATTGCAGATCAATACGATGTTGTTGTTATAGGCGGGGGACCTGCGGGGAGTACGACAGCCGCGCTTGTCGCTGAATATGGACACCGCGTACTATTGCTGGAGCGGGAGGAGTTTCCCAGGTTTCAGATTGGCGAGTCCCTGATGCCGGGTACTTACTGGTCATTCAAGCGGTTGGGGCTGCTGGATAAGCTAAAAAAAAGTGCGTTTGTGAAAAAATATAGTGTTCAGTTTTTCAGCGGATCGGGAAAAGGCTCTGCGCCATTTTATTTTCATTTACACGATCCTCACGAGAGTTCTATCACCTATCAGGTGTTGCGCAGCGAATTTGATCTTATGATGATGGATAATGCCCGCGAGAAAGGCGCCGAGGTCGTGCAGGGGGCGAGTGTGCATCAGGTGCATTTTAGTGGGAAGCGCGCAACGGGTGTTCAGGTGAGATACCGCGATGGACAGATCAGTGATGTGTCTGCCAGTGTCATCGTAGATGCGACGGGACGAAGCGCGCTTATTTCGAGGAGGCTAAAGACCAAGACGATTGAGCCAAAGCTCAAAAAGGCGTCTATTTTCACGCACTACAAAGGCGCGTTCCGCGATGAGGGGATTGACGAAGGTGCAACGCTGATTTTACATACGCAAGACAAGGACTCCTGGTTCTGGTACATCCCGCTGGCAGATGATGTGGTCAGCGTGGGCGTTGTTGGGGGATTGGATTATTTGCTGCAAAACCGCAAGAGAACCCCACAGGAAATTTTCGAAGAAGAGCTGGATAAGTGCATCCGCATGCAAGAACGGCTCGCCGGGGCAGAGCAGTTATTTCCGATGAAAGTCACGCAGGACTTTTCATACCGATCCAATACTGTCGCGGGTGAGGGATGGGTGCTGGTGGGCGATGCTTTTGGTTTTATCGATCCCGTTTATTCCTCGGGTGTGTTCCTCGCGCTCAAATCGGGCGAGATGGCCGCCGATGCGATCCACGAGGCCATTGAAAAACGCGATTTCTCCGCCGAGCAACTCGGCAAATGGGGATCAGAATTTCTTCCGGGCATGGAGGCGATTCGCAAATTGGTCTATGCTTTTTATACTAAAGATTTCAGTTTTGCCAAATTTTTAAAATCGCATCCGGAATGTATAGATGGCATTATCAATATTTTAAAAGGCAATGTCTATCGCGAGGATGTCACTCCTATTTTTGAACCTATGGGACAAATGTGCGATCTGCCCGAGACTGTGGATCACTACGCTGAGGTATCTGCTTAAACGGGATTGCTGTATATGCGAATTGCTTATATTGCCGCAGGTGCGGCGGGCATGTATTGTGGCAGTTGTATTCACGACAATGCGCTGGCCTCTGCGCTTCAGCGCAAGGGAATAGATTTCGCGCTTATTCCGACGTACACACCGCTGCGGACCGATGAACCGGGCGCGAGTATTGATCGAGTGTTTTACGGCGGCGTAAATGTTTATCTCCAGCAGAAAATGGGTATTTTTCGGCACACGCCCTCTTTTGTCGATAGATTATTGAATAGCCGAGCACTGCTCAATAGTCTCGCCCGTTTTAGTGGATCAACGCGTGCGGAAGACCTCGGCGCGCTCACTGTATCGGTTTTAGAGGGGGAAGATGGCGCACAAAAAAAAGAACTCGCAAAGCTGGTGCGCTGGTTGAAAGAGGATTTTAGACCAGATCTTGTGCAATTGACCAATTCGATGTTTTTGGGCATGGCGAGAGAAATGAAACGGGAACTCGGTATTCCCGTTTTGTGCTCTCTGCAAGGGGAAGATATTTTCCTCGAAGGATTGATAGAACCGTATAAATCGGAGGCGCGGCAGTGCTTGCGAGATCGAGCAAGAGATGTCGATGGATTTGTAGCCACTTGTGATTATTATGCCGATTTTATGGCTGGTTATCTCGATGTACCGCGCAATCGCATTCACGTTGCGTCTTTGGGTATCAAATTAGACGGACATGGAGAAAGCGATGTAAAGCCAGACCCGTTGCCTTTTGCGATTGGTTATCTCGCTCGCATATGTCCCGAGAAGGGGTTGCATGCGCTGGTTGATGCGTTTCATCAATTGGCAGAACAAGTCGGCAAGGAGAATGTAAAACTCAGTGTTGCCGGTTATCTCGGACAAAGAGATGCGCCGTATTTTCAGCACGTATGCGAACAAGTCGCATCCCGGGGACTTTCCGATGTTTTTGATTATCGCGGGGAAGTCAATCGAGAAGAAAAAATTGCATTCCTGAATAGCATCCATATCTTGTCCGTGCCTACGCCTTATAAAGAACCCAAAGGGCTATCGTTGCTCGAAGCTATGGCCAATGGCGTTCCCGTTGTTCAGCCCCGGCACGGTATTTTTCCAGAATGGATTGAAAAAACGGGTGGGGGAATTCTGGTAGAGCCAGATTCTTCAGAGGCACTGGCGGCAGGGTTGCTGCGGATGATGAACGACAAAGAGGGGCGGGAGGCGATGGGGCAAAAAGGGAAAGAAGCTGTACATCAAAATTTTAGCGACGACGATATGGCGGAAGCAACACTGGCGGTATATCGTCAGTATGTGACGGATTCAACTTAACACGGGGGGGCAAATGCCGACTTCATCTTCTGGACTTACGTGGTTGATTTTTGCGTTGTTGACTGTGGGCGCGTGGGGTTTGTACGGGATTTTTCTGCACACCGGGCAGATCGCTATGGGCGATCCCGAAAATGGACGCTATAAGGCGTTTCTGTTTGTGGGTATTGCCTATCTTGTGACGGCTGTTATTGGATCTCTCATCGTGCTGGCGATCAACGGGTCGGACTGGTCATTTCCGACAAAGGGGCTGACCTGGTCGCTGCTGGCTGGTACTGTGGGTGCTATTGGCGCGTTTGGTGTGCTCCTCGCCTTTGGTGCAAAGGGGACGCCGCCCGTGGTTATGTCCATTGTTTTTGCTGGCGCGCCTATGGTCAATGCCGTCGTATCCCTCATCTTGCATCCGCCAGCAGGTGGGTGGGGCGGTTTGAACTGGCAATTTGTGTTGGGCATTATACTGGCCGCGCTGGGAGGTTGTCTGGTGACCTTATTTAAACCTTCGTCTTGATTGAGCACTATGCACAGTGAATTTCACACCACTCGCAGGGTAGAATTTTCCGATACGGACATGGCCGGGATTGTACACTTTTCCCGGTTTTTTGTCTTTATGGAAGCGGCCGAGCACGCTTTCTTGCGCGCGTTGGGGACGAGTGTTTCAACAGAATGGGATGGAAATAAAATTGGATGGCCGAGGTTGGAGGCGACGTGTACATATCTCAGTCCGGTCGTATTTGAAGATGTGCTGGATATTCATCTGAAGGTGATACGCAAGGGCACAAAATCGCTGACCTATCGGTTTGATTTTTTTCGCGGAGAGACGGCGATTGCCAGTGGAGAATTGAGTACGGTATGTTGTATATGCAATCCCGGCGAAAAAATCAGGTCCATACCGATTCCAGATTTTATTGCGGATCAAATACAGGTCTCGGAATAGTATATCTAAGAGGTCCAGAATGGCACTAAAAGTTGAGCAGCTTTCTAAACACTTCGGCGATGTAAATGTTCTGCAGAATATATCCTTTGAAATGGCGGCGGGGCAATCGCTGAGTGTTATGGGACCTTCGGGGTCGGGGAAAAGCACCTTGTTGCATGTGCTGGGTACGCTGGACCGACCATCTGAGGGTAGCCTCAAAATTGAGGGAGAGGATCCCTTTGCATTATCTGAAATCGAACTCGCGCGGTTTAGAAATCAGGGGATTGGATTTGTGTTTCAAGAGCACCATCTTTTGCCGCAATATTCGGTTCTGGAAAATGTTTTGATTCCGACGCTGGCATTTAAAAATGGCGATGCGCGAGACCGCGCCCGAGAGATTATTGATCGCGTGGGCTTGTCGCATCGCATTGATCACCGGCCCGCTGAATTATCCGGCGGCGAGCGACAGCGCACAGCTGTTGCGCGTGCCCTCATCAATTCCCCAGCATTGCTCTTGTGCGACGAACCAACGGGTAGCCTGGATGGGGCGCGAGCAGAAGAAATAGCCGATCTGCTGTTTGAATTGCACAAGCGAGAAAATAATATTCTGATCTGCGCGACGCACAGCTCGGTACTCGCTCATCGCTTTGAGCGGCGGTTTGATCTACAGGGGGGAACGTGCGTCGAAGTCTGATCTATTTCTGGCGAATTAATCTGGCTGTTATGCTCGGCGTGGCAGTGGCGACAGCTGTTCTGACAGGTGCTTTGATCGTGGGTGATTCCGTGCGCGGCAGCTTGCGGGATTTGTCGCTGAGTCGTCTGGGCAAAATTGACCACGCTCTGATATCCGAGCGATTTTTTCGCGCACATCTGGAGCGCGATCTCGAGCGTGAACTCGACACTCAGGATGTTGTATCGGCTATCAGTCTGAGTGGAACGGCTGTTCACGCAAGATCGAATACGCGGGCTTCTCGCGTTCAAATTCAGGGTATTGACAATCGCTTTGCAAATCTGTTTGATCAAATATTGCCCGAGTTGACGATTGAGGGAATATTTCCATCGGTTGTTGTCAACGAATCCCTCCAAAAAGAACTCAATGCACAGATTGGCGATGCCATTCTGTTGTCTTTTGAACAATCAGATGATATTCACCGCGAATCGCTATTTGGACGTGCTGATGGTGCAGTTCAAACAATTCGACTGACGCTCGCAGGCGTACTACCCGATAGGGGAATGGGGCGCTTTGGTCTTTTCGCCCGCCAGACCGTTCCGCTCAATGCATACCTATCGCTGCCGGTTTTGCAAAAAGCGTTGGGGCAAAGAGGCCGCGTGAATACACTGCTGGTGTCGGGTGATTCTGATACAGACGTTCAGGAAGTACTTTCCCGCGTTGCAACGCCCGATGATCTCGGCATTATCATCCGCCGAGAGACCGATTATTTCGCTATTGAGAGCGCGCAGTTTATTCTCAAATCCCATATTGCGGAAACTATTCAACAAGTATCTGCCGAATTAAACGCGCCCCATATGTCCATTCTCACCTATCTGGCGAATACCACGCAGGTGGGGGAGAGAGAATTGCCCTATTCTACAATTTCTGCGTTAGATGTTGGGAATTTGGGGACTTTTCAGCTTGTAGATGGATTACTACAACTCGGGGAAGACGATATTTTGCTGAATACCTGGGCGGCTGAGGATTTGAACGCACGGGTTGGCGATGAAGTGAAAGTTGCCTATTACGAAGTCGCTCCTGGGGAAAAACTCCTGACCCGTTGGGCGATATTTCAGCTCAAGGGCATTGTTGCAATGGCGGGATTGGGCGCAGATGAAAAGTTGTCTCCCGATTATCCTGGCCTTGGTGATGCAAATAATATGGCAGATTGGGAAGCCCCCTTTCCCATAGATCTGAGTCGCGTTCGTCCCGAGGATGAAGATTATTGGGATACCTATCGCGACGCGCCAAAAGCCTTTGTATCCGCCGCGACTGGGCAGCGATTGTGGAAAAGTCGATTTGGCGTATTAACCGCCATACGCATTGGGGCTATTGCGGGAGAGGATATCGAAACAACGGCGAAGCGATTTGAGGATCGCTTGCTGAAAAATATTGCGCCCGAATCGGTTGGTCTGACATTTCAGCCCGTCAAACAACAGGGTCTGGCCGCTTCTGCGGGGGCAACGGACTTTAGCGGGCTGTTTATTGCATTCAGTCAATTCCTGATCATCTCCGCAGCTCTTCTGGTCGGATTATTATTTCGCCTGAGTGTGGAGCAGCGAGGCAGAGAAGTCGGGATGCGGATGGTGTCGGGATATACGGGAAAAAAAATTCGCCGACTCTTTAGTTGCGAGAGCCTTGTGCTGGCCGGTGTGGGCGGTATCACAGGGCTAATAGGCGGTGTTTTCTATGCCTATCTGATTATAGTGGGATTGCGCACTTATTGGGTTGGCGCGGTTGGTACGTCTGATCTCGCGCTCCATATCCACGCATCGAGTTTGTTGCTGGGCTATGCTATTTCACTGATCGTGATCCTGCTGGCAATCTGGCTCACGCTGCGCCGTTTGGGCAATATTTCTGTTCGCGCATTATTATCGGGTGTTACGGAAGCGGTGCGCGCAAAGCCGCGCACAAAATGGTATGCCCTGAGTAGCCTCATACTCGCCGCGTTTAGTCTGGGGGGTGCTGTGGTGGTGGATCCATCGGCGGGTACGGGTTTGTTTTTCGTTAGTGGCGCGCTGTGGATGGTTTCGGGATTGTGCTTTCTCTCGCTCTGGTTTAGACGCGGGCATCGCTCTGTGAGAGAAGGTATTATTGGGATGGGGGTGCAAAATAGCAAGCGGCAACCCGCGCGAAGTTTGCTGTGTGCCTCACTCATCGGTTGTGCGTGTTTTGTCATTGTTGCAGTAGGCGCGAACAGGCGAACTGATCTGACTCAAAATATCGCGCAGGACAAAGCCTCTGGCACGGGTGGCTTTGCTCTCATCGCCGAAGTTGATGTGCCGATTTATCGGGATTTCAATTCAAAAGAAGGACAATTTGAACTCGGGTTTTCGCAAACAGATGCAGAACTTTTGAATCAGGCGCAGTTCATCCCGCTGCGCGTTTTGCCGGGTGAAGATGCGAGTTGCCTCAATCTTTACAAGCCCGACAGCCCGCGCGTTCTGGGTGTTCCCGAAGCTTTGCGTCAGCGAGGTGGTTTTACGTTTCAGCAAACGAGTACCGAAGTGGAAAATCCCTGGACTCTATTATCCGAGGATTTGGGTGCAGATGTGATCCCGGCAATTGGGGATTACAATTCGGCTATGTGGATCTTGCACAAGCAATTAGGCGATGATATTGTGTTGCAGAATGAGATGGGGGGAACAGTCAAGTTGAGACTGGTGGGCTTGTTAAAGACGAGTATTTTTCAAAGTGAATTGCTGATTTCCGAAGACAATTTTTTGCGGCACTTTCCCGACCAGAGTGGGTATGGTGCTTTTCTCGTTGAAACACAACAACCCGTTCAGCTTACTGCGCTTGTGGAAAGCCGATTAAAAGATATCGGGTTAGACGCCGTATCTACAACACAAAAACTCGCGCATTTTCAGGAGGTCGAAAACACGTATCTCTCCACCTTTCAAACACTGGGGGGATTGGGACTGCTGTTGGGCACGCTCGGATTGGGAATCGTTCTATTGAGAAATGTTATTGAAAGACGCGGTGAATTGGCGGTTCTGCGAGCCTTTGGCTTTCGCCGCGCTGTGCTGTCGCGCATGTTGCTCGCGGAGAATGGGTTTTTAATGCTCGTGGGTCTGGCTATTGGCAGCGTCTCCGCGCTTATTGCAGTAGCGCCCCATGTCATGAGCTATGGTGCGTTAATTCCCTGGGGATCGCTGGCTCTCACGCTTGTCATCATATACGGCGCGGGCCTCATCGCAAGCGCGATAGCTGTTTTCTTCGCCCTGCGAGCACCTTTATTGCCCGCGTTGAAACAGGAGATGTGAGGCGCGTTAATTTATTTTTTTAAGTGAAAGTTCATAGCACGCTGCTTCTCGATCATTTCGCACGAGGAGATAGGGTGCGGCAAATGTGGGTGCGTTCCAGGTGTGGTTGTCCAGAGCGGGAAAGCGCGCGCGTTCATTGTGTTCAATTGGCGAGGCATCGACGAGCACGACATCGCCCGATTCGGTCTGGATGAGCAAGAGGTCATCTACGAGAATGAGTTGCCCGTGCCCGTAGCGCCCTCGCTTCCATTTGCGTTGCCCATCCGCCAGATCCAAACACACGAGGACGCCGTCGTCCAGTCCGTAAATATACCCGTCTTTATAGACCATATTGGCAAATTTGGCTTTGAGACGAGGGCTTTTCCATATCCGTTTGGCAGTAAATTCATCTCGACTGTTTTTCGCAATTTGAATCAATTCACTGCCGATACCATAACCTGTTGATACAAAGATGCTGTCTCCGGGTAGTGGAATGGGTTGGGCAACGTGTTGCGTCATCCCACCAGTCCAGGGATATTCCCATAGCAAGTTGCCGGAGGTTGGATCGTGACCCGCGACTTGCCCCCTGTTAAAAATGAGTAATTGATCCATTCCCGCTATGGAGGCCAAACTGGGCGAGCTATGCCCTGCTCTTGTACGGCCACTTCCCCAGATAATAGCACCGGTTTCTCTGTCATAAGCCATCAGCGATTGCTCATTTCGTCCGCCCGGACTCACGATTACTTTGTCGTCTAAAATGAGAGGTGAACCGCTCATGCCCCATTCTTTAACGCGCGCATTGGTTTCTTTCACGGTGTCGCGTGACCAGATTTCTCGACCGGTTTCCAAATCGAGACAGGTGAGGATGCCGGTTGCGCCAAAAGAATAAACGCGGTTGTCCGATATGGTTGGCGTGGCTCGCGGACCAATTCCGGCAATCGCGGTTTCATATCGCGCACGCGTGCTGTGACGCCATTTCTCTTTTCCGGTTAAGAGGTCGTAACAGGCAACGGTTTCGTCTTCGCCTTTTTGCTCTTGAGTCACGGCAGAGCGGCCAACAACGGCAAAGGCGGAATAGGCCTCACCGACGGGTACGCGCCAGAGTAATTTGGGGGGATTTTGAACCCAATCGGACTCCAGTTTTATTCCATTGAGTATGGCGTTGCGGTGTGGACCCAAAAATTGAGGATAGTCTGTATCGGGACCATCTGAAGACTGTCCCGACACGGATATCGCTGTAACAGAAGACCAGCGCCACTCTATCTTGGGAGCCAGATCGCCCGTAAAACCGCGAATTTGAAATAATGAAACTGTCAGGATGATCAGGAGTATAAGAATACTTAGACCCCGCAGGCGGATTTTTCGACTCGCTCGGGAAAAAGCAAAGAACCAGAGACAGAGCAAAATAGAGCCGATTGAGCAGACGAGTATGGTCGGCATAACCTGCATCTGGCGGTTTGGCCTGTCGGGAATCCAGATTGCCGATAATACAATGATCATCAATGCGGCGATCGCAATAGCGGGCCACCATCGAATGGGTTTGGGATAAAGAGGAGCAGGCATAAAATTCCTTTTTTTAGTTGTTAGATGTTAGTCCGCCAGATCTCTATCTCCAACGTAAATAAAAAAGAAAGGTTTGACAACCATTCATTAAACAGATATTTTGAATCTCTAAATTGCAAAATATCACATCACAGAAAGGAGTTTGCGATGAAGAAATGGATTTTGATTTTGATGGGTTTTTGTCTCATTCCGATTCTGGTTCAGGCAAAACACCATGCGGCGAAGGAAACACAGAATTGGCCCCACCTGCGGGGACCGAATGTAAATGGACTGGTGGATACGGGCAATCCTCCCGTGGAATGGAGCGAAGATACCAATATCCGATGGAAAGTAAAAATTCCGGGTACGGGTCACGCCACGCCCATTATATGGGGCGATAAAATTTTTGTTCAGACTGCGGTTAAGACCGACAAAACCGTAGAAGTTGCCCAGACAGCCAGAAAGCCGTTGCCCACTCATATCTATCACTTTAAGCTGCTTGCACTGGACCGCAAAAGTGGCGATGTGGTGTGGGAAAAGACCGTGCGCGAGGCGCTGCCCCACGAAGGCACCCATAAAACGGCTAATTATGCTTCCACATCGGGTGTTACGGACGGCGAACACCTGTACGCATTTTTCGGTTCATGGGGGCTTTACTGTTTTGACTTTGATGGCAATTTGAAATGGGATAAGGACCTGGGCGATATGAGAGTTGCAGGCTCTTTTGGAGAAGGCTCATCGCCGACGATTCACGGCAATACGCTGATTATCAACTGGGATCACCAGGGCAATTCGTTTATTGTCGCGCTGGATAAGCGCACGGGTGAGGAAATCTGGCGCACGGCGCGACGGGAAAGAACGACGTGGACCACACCGATCGTTGTCGAACACAAGGGTACGCAACAGATTATTGTGGGCGCGAGTGGAAAGACCCGAAGTTACGATCTCAAAACCGGCGATGTCTTGTGGGAGTGCGCGGGACTGGGGTCAAATGTCATTCCCACCGCTGTCTATGCCGATGGCATCGTCTATGTTACAAGTGGTCATAGAGACCCGGCCATGCAGGCGATTTCACTCGACAAAGCCAAGGGCGATATTACGGGTACAGATGCCGTTCTGTGGACTGTTACTGGCAACTTCACCCCTTATGTTTCCTCGCCTCTTCTTTCCGGGAACAATATCTATAGCATGAGAAAAACTTCTAACATTTTGTTCTGTTTCAATGCCAAAACAGGCGAAATGGTTTTTGGTCCCGAGAGACTCCAGGGCCTGAATCGCATATACTCTCCGCTGGTTGGCACAAGCGACCGCATTTACCTCGCCGGGCTGGCTGGCATGACATTTGTGATCAAGAACGGTAGCGAATTTGAAGTACTCGCTAAAAATAAACTCGACGAGGGCACTGGCGCATCTCCCATTATCGCGGGCGACGAGTTGTATTTGCGCGGCACTGAACATCTCTATTGTATTGCTGCAAATTAAAAGAGGATAGCTATGCGGCACAAAGCATTACTCATCTTTGCGGTAGCCATGTTCATCGGCTGTGGCGCGCCTCAGGATCGAGAGGATAAATTTCTCAGTGTGGGCACGGCGCCGCCCGGTGGTGCGTTTTTTGTTGTGGGGGGTGCGATTGCCCAGGTTGTCAACGATCACATGCCCTGGGAGGTTTCTGCCGAGGCCACCAAAGGTACGCAGGAGAATATTCGCCGCCTTTCGAGTGGGGAACTGGATTTTGCGCTGGCCAATGCCGCGATTTCCTATTTTGCCGTGCGCGGAGAAGGCGCCTGGGGAGAGAAACAGAATATCAATGCGGTTATGACATTGGCGCCGAATGTCGCGCTTTTTATTGCGCCACAAAGCGCGGGTGTCAATGGTTTGGGCGATCTCAAGGGCAAGCGCGTTGTCGTTGGGCCAGCGGGTGCGGGATTTGAGTATTTCTTAAGACCCATCCTGAATGCGCACGGGGTCACTTATGACGATTTCACACCGCTTCACAATACGCAGGCGGGAACGGTTGACATGCTCGCTGATGGATCGGCTGCGGCTGCTTTTTTAGGGGGCGCAGTGCCCACGGCTTCTATCACTCAAGCCAGCGCGTCTCAGGATATTTATTTTATTCCCTACGATGAGTCGGCCAAACAAAGCCTTTTTGAGACTTATCCTTTCTTTTTTGCCGCAACGATTCCCGCCAATACGTACCGGGGACAAGCAGAGGATTTCGCCGGGATGAATGTCGGTTCTATGCATCTCATCACGCGGGCGAGTTTGAGCGAGGATACGGTTTACAATTTTACCAAAACGCTCTATGAACGCCGCGCGGAAGTCGTAAAAAAACACCCGGCGGGCAGGGCGATAAATCCCAAGAATATCGTTCGAGATACAGGGACGCCTTTTCATCCGGGTGCGATAAAATATTTCAAGGAAATTGGTATCTGGCAGGATTAAATGGTTTTGAAAATTAGTCAGGCTCTATGACGCGCCTCCATTCCCACCTGTTTCGCATTATCTCTGCCCTACTCGGCCTTTTCATTCTGGTCGAAGTTAATTATCCGCAACTCTCACCACAAGCCCAGCTATCGGTTTTTGCCTTGCTGGGCTTGAGTCTTGTGTTTCTGAAATATCCTATCCATCCCAATAAATCTCTCCAGATCCTCGATCTCTTTCTTGTTCTGGCAGTTGTGTTCTGTTTTGGTTATGTCCTGACCCAAACCGAATCCCTCTTTCAATTTTCCTGGATCAATGGGCAATCTCTGGGCAATCGCGCGGGACTCGAACACGCGCTTGATCACGTCGTCGGCCTCATCGGGCTTATCCTGGTTCTCGAAGCCACCCGTCGCGCCATTGGCCTCACCCTGCCCTTGCTCGCACTCGCTTTTCTGATTTATGCCGCTTATGGATATATCCTGCCCGATTGGCTCTTTCCGCACCGCGGATATAATTGGGAGCGCATTGTCTCTCAGACCTATCTCCACTCTCAGGGCGTTTTTGGCATCGCGTTGAAAGTGATGTTTACCTACGTTTTTCTTTTTGTACTTTTTGGCACTGTGCTCGAAGAGACCGGAGCCACGGGGTATATTCTGAATACGGCTCGTCGCATCTTTCGCCATAGCACCGGGGGACCAGCCAAAGTGGCTGTTATTTCTTCGGGTATGATGGGGTCTCTTTCGGGCAGTGCTGTGGCCAATACGGCGACCACTGGCACGTTTACTATTCCGCTGATGCGCTCAACGGGCTTTCGTCCAACTGTTGCCGGCGGCATTGAAGCCGCAGCGAGTTCGGGTGGTGCGCTCGTTCCGCCGATTATGGGGGCGGGTGCATACATGATGCTCGAAATCGTCGAACCGGCTGTCACGTATTTGGAGATCATCAAAGCCGCTCTGGTTCCGGCGATCCTCTATTACGCGGCTCTTTTGCTGATTGTCCATTTTCACGCTAAGCGCATTGGCGCGTCTGCAAGTGATCGAGAGGCTCCTGAGCGCCCTCCCAGATTCCGGGGTCTGGTATTTCTCGTCGCTTTTATCACACTTATTGTATTTCTCATTTTGGGATATACACCTTTTCGCGCCGTGAGTATCGCCCTACTCTTTGTGCTCATTGTCGGTGCGTTCAGCCCCACAACGCGCGTTGGTCCCCGCGCTATGGTCCGCGCATTGGAAAAGGCCGCGCACGGCGGTGTTTCGCTTATTGCAGCGGCTTCATGCGTGGGTATTATTATCGGCGTTGTGACGCTCACTGGTATTGGCACAAAACTTCCGAGCACTTTGTTGCCACTGGCGCAGAATAATATTATTCTGGCTTTGATTCTGCTGATGATCTCCACCATTATCCTGGGTATGGGCTTGCCTTCAGCCGTGTGTTATTTGCTTATGGCGACTCTGGTGGGCCCCGTTCTGAGCGACCTCGGCATTGTGCCATTGGGAGCGCATCTGTTTATTTTTTATTTTGGCATGATGTCTATGGTTACGCCTCCAGTCGCGCTTGCTGCGTACACGGCTGCCGCGATTGCAAAAGCGAGTATTATGCAAACTGGCGTTACGGCTTTCCGCTTTGCCCTTGTGGGCTTTGCTTTGCCCTATGCCTTTGTTCTGCATCCCGAAATTTTGCTCTTGTCCTCTGATTTTACTGCGATAGTCGCAAATATTCTCATCGTTTTGCTCGGCATTTTACCTCTATCAGCCGCCGCGGCCGGGCATGCCTTTGCCCCTTTGCCCACTTATCAGCGGATCCTTTTACTCGCCGCGGCTCTTTTCTTATTTCTCACCCCATCAGGCGATGCCCGCCTCTTTTTGCAGGGTATCGCGCTGCTCATCGCTGGTGTTATCGCGGTCTTAAACTATCGGTCTGCTCATCAGGACTGAATGGTCAGATCTTCTGATCCGGATGATAGAGAAAGAACGGTGCTTTCATCGGGGGACAGGTTGATTTGCGCTGTTGTATTTTCCACAGAAAGCGCGATTTGATTTTCCGATGCAGTTATTGAAAAGTCGGGATCGCTCTCTCCGGGACCGCGAACAGAGAAAATCGCGGCAATCCGACAGCGTTCTACGCGCTCTGTCTCTGCTGTGAGATGCCATCGCTTTTCAGGCAATTCTTTATCAAGAGTTGGATATCCTTTATCTGGCGGTACGGGCCATTCGTCGGTCTGGCTGAGGCGAAGATCTGTTGATGCAAAAATCTGACCCTTTAATGATGCGCCCTTGCGACTGGATGTGACAGTCGTCGCATTGAGATCGAATTTTTCGAATGCGTGTAGCAACCACTGGAATGTCGATGCTTCGGGGGCTTCCAATTCATCGACGAGAATCGTGATCGAAGGGCGGATCATCACGAGATGTCGCCTGTATTGGTTCAACCTGTCTCCGTAAGCGTTTTCGGCTTCGCCGCAGACATAGCCAAACGGTTTTGTGGTCTTAAAATCGATAATTTCGCCGCCGCGGTTGCCATCCCGGTTGATCGCTCCTTCGCCATCGACGAGAACGCAGTTGTGTGAAATCGAGTGTTGGGCGTATTCGTTGTGAAATGGCGTGCCGTGATGCGGATACCGAAGGCCGCCAGCGCATATTAAAGCGCGTCCGCCTTTCATCACAGCAAAATCATTCTGGCTCGCATGACCGTGGCTTACGCCGCCGAAGGGCGATGAACGGAAGAGTACCATAAAATCACTATCTGGGTGTTCGATATCGCTGTGCAATGCGCCCCAGCCAACGCCTCGAAAGACGCGGTCTTGTGGAATTAAATCTTTTTCTGCCGAGATGGGTTTATCTTCGAGCAGAATGCCCAGAAAGGGATCGATCTCTGCGGGCTGACCCTCAGGGTCGCGCACCTGATCCGCCCAGGCACGTAGCTGATGATTGTGCAATCTAAGACCGTGAAATTGAAGAAAGGTTCTGGCCTGTGAGGCGCGAATGGGTTGGTCTTCGGTATCGCCAAATGGCATGAGTTCGCCGACTGGAGAAACGACGTAATAAAAAAACCACGGCATGTTCTGATAATAGGGTTTTAGCCATATATCGTGTCCAGTTGCCAGTTTCCAGGCGTGAAAAGGTATTGCGTCCCGCGAGTTGTAAGACAGGCCATAGGGTACGCCCTGTGCCCAACCTCCTTCATGCCCGGCCCAATGGGGGAAATTTGTGGCAATAAGTTTGAGTGCATATCCCGCCCAGGAGGGAGCGCGTTTATCTTCGGCACATGCAATGGCGTGTTCGAGCAAAAATCCCGGTAGGCGACCGTTGTGGCTCTCTTCGGGCGTGAATGTATAATCGTGTTTCTCCAGCCTGCGAATCATCTGATCTGCCCGCGCGCCGAGCATGCGCGCGACGAGTTCGCGTTCGTTTTCGGTGAAAATATCATAGATCCAGTCATAGACTTCTGCGCCTGCTCTGAGCAATCCGAGGCCGACTTCGTCGCCATAAGGCGCGAGAATAGAGGATATGCCCTCCACATCCCACTGCGCGGCGTCAACAATAAAGCGCCGTGCGGCTTCGCCATATCGCTTTTCTCCAGTGAGTAAATAAAAGAGGGCGAGTGTTCGCATGCCTTCATCGTGAAATTTTCGCATGGTGCCAAAACATGCGACATAAGCCAGCCTGCGTTCGGCGGGGTCTTCAATCTGGTCGTATGTCGGCTCTGATGGCAGTTCGAGTGTGAGCGCGTGGTCGGCGTCATTTCTCAGTGCTTCGAATGCTTCGGATCGAGTCGATGTTAGCGAGCGTCGCACATCTTCCAGGTCAGATGCCAGAAAGAAGAGACGCGGGCGTTCTTTTGGGACGTTTGCCAGCAGTGTAGCGGCGTCTGGATGAGGTTGTTCGGTAGCGCAATCGGCAATTTCAAAAGATCGGCATTCCGAGCGCGCTCGAACCGCGCCATTTACAACGGCTTGCACATGCCATTCGTAAGTTCCGGGTGCAAAAACGCAATCTGGATGGTGTATGGGATCGGAGAGCAGGGGAGATTCGTAGTAGGTTTTTCCATCGCGTGCGACGATTACGCGATATTGACATGCCCTTCGACCAGCGGCTCGCCACCAGCTAAAGCCAGGAGGTGAGAGTGTGAGCGTTTCACCGTCAAGTGGTCGGATATAATTGGCGCGCGGCGGACGAATTGATGGAAATTCCATATTTATGTCCTTTCTGTTTTTAAGACCACAATTCCGTGCCTTCGGACAGATGTTTTAATATTTCTACTTCGTCTAATTCAATGCCCAAGCCTGGCCCCTCTGGCACGGTGATATATCCATTTTGAATTGGATTTTTGATATTCAACATCTTTGACCAGAGAGGGATATTAGCGGAGTGATATTCCAGAGCCAGAAAGTTGGGTATGGTGGAACATATATGCACGGCTGCTATGCCGGCTACTGTGCTCGCCATATAATGCGGTGCGATTGACATGTGATACATTTCTGCCAGTTCTGCGATGCGCCGCGTTTCTATGGCACCACCACTGCGCGGTATGTCGGGTTCGAGCAGGTCGCACGCGCCTTTTTCCATGAGTTCTCGAAATAGCTTTGCGCCATAAAATATCTCGCCTGTACAGATTGGTGTTTCTGTTTGCATGCAAATTTTTGCCAGGGCATCTACGTTACCCCATTCCCATCGGATCGGGTCTTCCAACCACAATAAGTCGAGGTGTTCCACATCTTTGCATATCCGCAAACCATCAATCGCGTTAAATGATCCGTGCAGGTCTATCGATAAATCGATATACGGTCCGATTGCATCGCGCAACGCTTCAATGGTCGTTACAATATGTTCGTGTTGCCGTCGTCCGACAGACCGGTCGTACACGTCTATTTTCCAGGGGTTGGGTACGTCCAGATCGAATTTTAGGGCTGTAAATCCTTCGGCAACGCGCTCTTTTGCCCGCGCCACATAGCTCGATGTTTCATATACGGGGTCTAATTCACCCGATGCCCGCACTTCATCCCAGCGTCGATTATAGTCTTCTGGTGTCCAGTACGCGCCTGAATGGCAGTCGCAATACATCCGCACCTTGTCGCGTAGTTTTCCGCCGAGGAGGTCGCACATCGGTACGCCCAGTGCTTTGCCTTTAATATCCCAGAGTGCGATTTCCACTCCGGCACCAGCGCCCTGCATACGCCATAGATGATCGTGATGCAATTGGTTCACATTGGTCGGGTCTTGTCCGAGTAGCGTATTTTTCAGTTGATCAACCGATTGTCCTCCGCGCCATTCCCCCAATCCCTCAATGCCTTCATCGGTGATAATTTTCAATAACGACCAGTGCCGGCATGCAGCCCCCAAAGAGGGTGTTTTTTGTATATCTACGATTTTCATGTTACCTCCTGTATCAATATCCCCAAATCCGCTTTTTCGGTCGCTCCATTTCGATTAGCCGTTTGATCAATAGATGCCGATGTTCAATCAGCGCGGTTGTGTGGTCTGGAGCATGCGACACATCGCGGTATTCACCCCATTCGGCGTTGAGGTTATAGAGAAATTCCCGTCCATCGTCATGTGCGATATAGCGATAGTTCTCAGACCGTATTATTTTCCAGCCCGTGGCTTCCATCAATGCGACTGATTTGTCCGGATCTTTTCCCCCGCTGAATACGGGATATAGCGATTGGCCCTGTAAATGGGGCGGGAGGGGTACACCACAGGCTTCGAGCAAGGTGGGGAGTACATCGACGCCTTCGACGATGCTCGATACACGACGCCCGCTTTCTTTTTCTGGGATGCGCATCAGCAGGGGGACGCGGCTGACACAATCGTGTCCCGGGTAGTTTTTTCCATAGCGCAAATGTTCACCCAGCCATTCGCCGTGGTCGGATGTGAAGACCACGATTGTTTCATCTGCAATGCCCAATTCATCCAGCGCGTCTAACATGCGGCCCACATGGTGATCGACTTCGCTGACCATGCCGTAATATCCCTGTCGCGCCAGGCGAAGCTCGCGATCGTCGTAGTGGTTCTCATTGCGCTTTTCATCGATTTCTGGCGGGAAGGATGGCAGGGTCATTTGATCGGGGTCGTATAAATCCAGGAAACGCTGTGGCGCAACCCAGGGCGAATGCGGGGAATAAATTCCCGCGATGCACAAAAATGGATGGCCTTCACTCGCGCGTTCTGACATATACTGAATTGATCGGTTCGCCACCCACGCCGTGTGTGTGTATTCATCTTTTCCGCGAAAGGGGATGGGGTGTTTGGGAAATCGTTCGTCGGGGTGATGCACACCGTCTTTTACGCCCATCATCTGGTGCCAGCGCTCTGCCAATGGCGGCAATCCCAGGCTCAAATGATCGAGTTGGTCCGGTGCTTCCATGCGTACCCAGGCGCGATAAGCGTCTTCGTAACAGCCGGGTTCGTCGCTGATCTCCAGATGGTTAAATCCATAATCGGGGTGTGTTTCGCTGTGGTCCCGGTTAGCGTGTGGCAAAAAGTGCAATTTGCCGATATTTGCGGAGTGATATCCCGAATTGTGCAGCAATTTGGGCAATGTCACAAAGTCTTCGGGTACGGGCACACCCATGTGTGTAATGCCGAGTGTGGAGGGATATTGCCCGGTCAAAAAGCTCACCCGACTGGGCATGCACACGGGGTTCTGGACAAAGTAGTGGTCAAAGTTTATACCCTCGTTTGCCAGGCGATCCAGATTCGGTGTCTGGATATCGGTGTTCCCATTCACGCCCAGGGCATCCCACCGCTGTTGGTCGGTGTAAATCAATAAGATATTCGGTCGTTTCATGCTCTTCCTTTCTTTTATGGGATAAGGTTGTCCATAATACCCAAATTTGCCGCCAAAATCCACTGCCTTTTCCCTTGACACATCGTCCTTTTGATGCGACTTTGACGGACCTTTGGTGACATATATAAACTGTGGAGTTGAGTGTGAAAAAAATGACGTATTTTATCATTGTGATCACTTTTTTAACGGGATCTGTTTGGGCGTCAGATACGGTTGACCTGGTGGTGTTGCATATCAATGATACACACGGGAAATTGTCTCCCTATAATTTGGGAGGGCACAATATTGGGGGAATAGGCCGTTTGTCAACGCTGGTAAAGCAGGTTCGCGCAGAAAACCCCGGGCGCGTTTTGCTTTTGCACGCGGGTGATATTTTTTCGCGTGGAGAGCCTGTGGTGATTTATACGGGGGGGTATGTGAATCTGTTGGCTTTTGAAAAAATGGGCTTTGATGCCATTACACCGGGCAATGGAGAGTTTTATTTTGGGATTGAGAATCTAAAGCGACAGACTTCGCGCGTATCCACGCCTTTTGTTCACGCGAATGTGACGTATAAGCATCACGATGGATCGATTTTTCCACCGTATCTGATCAAAGAAGTTCAAGGTGTGAAAGTAGGGATTTTAGGGCTTGGTCTCATTCGTCCCTGGCATCAGTCGTCTCAGATGCTGAGGTTGCATGACGCAGTAGAGACGGCGAAGCAATACATGCCAGAATTGCGCTCAGAGGTCGATTTTTTGATTGCATTGACGCATATTGGCGTTAAAAACGACAGTTTGTTAGCGGCGGCTGTGCCGGAATTGGATTTAATTGTGGGCGGCGATACTCACACGCGGTTAAATACGCCTTCGCGTATCGCAAGGGTAAATGGGAACGGGAGCGTGTCCATAGTGCAAGCGCGGCATTATTACCAGTTTTTGGGGCGTGTGGATGTGCTATTGCAAAAGGCGGCGCGTGGCTATCGGGTGATGGGGTTGAATGGGAAATTGTTGCCTCTGCACGAGCAAATTGCGCGCGATTCAGAGGTTGAATCGCTCATTGATAAATACGCCAGACCCTTAGATGAAGTGATTTGTCGAACGGAACGCGACTTGCCCAATGCGCGAGATGGCAGGTCGGCATTGGGCGATCTGGTGGGGGAGGCGGTGTTGCATCAAACGCGGGCCGATGTTGCGATTCTGGAACGCAATGGGGATACGTACGGTGTTTCTATAGGCGATATTTTCCTGAACGATATTTATCGTTTGCGGCAATACAGACCGCCCGTAATGCTCACACGCCTTTCGAGGGATCAGATTCAGGCGGTTCTCGAGGCGCGGATGTATCTGACAGCGGGCTGTTCGTTTGAGCGCGGGGATAAAACCATCGTAAATCTGAAGATAGGGGCAAAGCCCGATTCTGCGGGTACCTATCTCGTCGCGATGGAAAGACAGGTTGCATTTCGCCATTTTCTCCGCGATACCGCATCCGATTCTGTTGTATTCGATTTTACGGGGCAGCGCGTGGATACGGCATTGGAGCGATATTTGCGCGATGTGAAAGTCATTCGCTAAGGCTTTTTGGCCCTCTTCTATTCACTGATTTCAGGAGATTTCAATGCATTATAAAACACCGATTACCGATGTTCAGATTGAAGCCAATTTCGAACACGCTGCCGAACAGTACGCCGCTTTTGGCGTGGATATTGAACGGGCTGTGGATAGAGCACTCGCAGTGCCGATCTCGCTCCATTGCTGGCAGGGTGATGATGTGGCGGGTTTTGAAGTCAAAGATGAAGCTGTTGAAGGCGGCGGTATTATGGCCACGGGCAATTATCCCGGTCGCGCGCGCAATGGGGATGAGCTTCGTCGGGACCTGAAAAAAGTGGTTGATCTGTTGCCCGGACCACACAGGGCGAATATCCACGCCTCTTATAGTGATACGGGTGGCAAGGTCGTCGATCGCGATGCCCTGGAGCCTGAGCACTTTGCGAGTTGGGTCGATTGGGCAAAGGCGTACGATATCGGTATTGATTTTAATCCCACTTATTTTGCACATCCCAAAGCCAACGATGGTTTTACTCTGAGCCATCCCGATAAAGGTATTCGCGATTTTTGGATTCAACACGCTATTGCGAGCCGTCGGATCTCTGAAGCTATTGGGAAAGCGCTGGGGGATGAGGTTGTCAACAATCACTGGATCCCCGATGGCGCCAAAGACCATCCCGCTGACCGGTGGACGCCCCGCGAGCGTCTGGTGGAGGCATTGGATACTGTTTTTGACGATGATCTGGGCATAGGTCCCGAATGTGTTGATGCAGTTGAAGGCAAGCTCTTTGGCCTCGGAATGGAGGACTATACGGTTGGGTCCAATGATTTTTACGCCAATTATGCGTTGACCCGGGGCGTACTTCTCTGTCTCGATATGGGGCATTTTCATCCGACTGAATCGATTGCCGACAAGCTCTCAGCACATTTTGCATTCCACGACAAGTTGCTCATCCACACGAGCCGTCCCATTCGCTGGGACTCGGATCACGTCGTTCTATTTAGCGATGATGTGCGCAATGTTTTTTTGGAGCTCGCCCGCCACAATGCGATTGATCGCATGTATCTCGCGCTCGATTTCTTCGATGCGAGCATCAATCGCACAGCAGCTTATGTTATTGGCACGCGCGCCACGCGCAAAGCGCTCCTCTATGGTCTCGTTGATCCGACCGACCGCCTGCGCCAACTCGAAGCCGAAGGCAAGCTCGCGCAAAAGCTCGCATTGATGGAAGAGATGAAGACGATGCCATTTTCCGCCGTGTGGGATATGTGCTGCCTCAAAGCCAATGTGCCTATCGGTGCTTCCTGGCTTGATGAGATAGAGGCTTATGAACGCGATGTGTTGTCGCAACGCGATTGAGAAAGTCCAAATACAAAAACGCCCGTCAGAACAATCTGACGGGCGTTTTGCTATGTGCAGATTAGTTCATCTATCAAATCGTCAATGTCACGTAATCCTTTTTTACGATCTCTTTTTCATAAGTATAGGATTGTGTCTCGATAAGCTCTCGCGTTTCGGGTGAAAGCCGCGCCAGTACTGAATCGGGAAATTCGCGGATTTGTCTGTGATATTGCGGGCGGTATCTGAGAATGAAGAAACGGCGATCCCGATCTTTGGGTTGCCAGGCCATTGCCCCGTGTGTCATCAATTCTGTGGTTACGACAATATCGCCAGCCCGGGCTGTAATATTTGCTACACCGGGGGGTACGTCCTTTTCGATCCATCCGTCGTTGAACACATCGGGTGGACGCTTAAAATCGCTTTTGTGTGACCCTGGCACGAGCAGCAATCCACCATCTCCAGGCAAGACATCGGTCAGATAGATAAATACCACCAGGTCGTCGCAATAAATTTTCCCATCGTCACAGCTATATCGGCAGCTATATCGTCCAAAACTCTCGCGCGAACAATGCAATCGATGAACGGGATCTTTAGCCGTGTTGATCCGCACTTCACCGCTGTTTAGCCGCGGGCGCCGTCCAGATACTTCCAGCACAATGGGCCAGAACGAGCGATGGAAGACCAGTGCTTCCAGTACTTTGTCAAAAGCAAAGGCGTATTTGAATTGTGTGCGATTTTTGTCAAATAATGAGGTTGAACGCCCAAATCCTTCGGGCAGTTCATCGTCTGAGGCATTTACGTACCGATTTATAGCCTGTTGTGCAGATTTTAGTTCTGTTCGTGTAAGTGCTTGTTCCAGATGCAGATATCCCATCATATCAAATAAATAGCGCTGTGCATCTGTCATCATGATGGCCTCCTGTCTTTTGTCATCCATAGGCTCCATGATCTAAAAATCCGACCAGGCGTTTGAGTCTGGGGTTTGCATTGCGATAGATATGCTCGGGCATGGTGTAGTTCATAAAGGGATAGTATTTGTGGCCGATGAGCCGCCTGCCATAGGTGATTTGCGTGATGTAGCGGCTGCGATTGCTCTGATTTGGTCCCCCTCTGTGCCAGACCTGATTGTTGAACATGATGACGCTACCGGCTTTGCCGAGGTTGTAATGCACTTTATCCTGCCATTTTTCCCATGCAACCTGGCGGGGACTTTCTCCAATGAGATGTGATCCCGGAATGACTTCTGTGCCGCCATGTTCGATTTTTGTGACATCGGTGAGATAATAATTGCAGGTGAATACGAGTACGGGAAGATGGATATTTGTCGGTGGCTTGCCATCGGTGACAACATAATGTGGAGAGTCGTCCTGGTGCCAGGTGGTGAGGCCGCCGCCGGGGGGCGTGATGAAGGAGTTGTTGTGTATAACGTGACAATTTGCGTCAACAAGGGCTTCGGCAAAGCTGACGATGGGCTCGAGGTCAAACAGGTTGAGGTTGGCCGGGCTGTGTTCGAACATGCGATGGCACAGGCGGTGGCTGGATTTGCTGCTTTGTGGGTTGAGCTTGCCATTGGGGTCTTTGTCCCGGCTGGTAAAATGCGCGAGGGACCAGTCGAGATCCGCTTTGAGTTGTGCGATGTGTTCTTCTTTCAAGACATTTTCGAGAAATAGAAACCCATCTCTGTTAAATTGTTCTACCCATTCGGAAATTTGATCTGCATCGAGTGGATAATTGGATTCAAAGCGCTGATTTTGTGGTTTCATAATGGCCTCCAGCAGTCAAGCCTGCCCAACCACTAAAAACGGCAAGGCATTCCGTATTTCGATTTGGGAGTCGCGAGACACTGTTTCGGTTTCTCCCGTGCATAGATGATAGATGCGAACAGGGATGATGTCGAGTGAAAATTCAAGGGTGTCGAGATCGAAAATATCTCGGGCAGGTAGTACGAGAGCAAGTCTGCGATGAGTGTTGTTGAGATACAGGATGCGATTGTTGTCCTGTGTTTTTTCGCGGGGATCTGTAAAGGTGGTGTCGTGAACGGGACTGTTGAGGAGTGTGTTCAGACAACGCAGGGTGTGAAAAGGGGGGCGGGGGTTGCAGAGGGTGTCGAGCAGTCCATGTGTGACATCCATTGTGCGGTCAAAGTCGGTGAGTGGATCGACAAAGAGACGTGCGCCTGGCAGGCGGACAATGGCAAATGTGGCTTCGGCAATTCGGCGGGCATTGGTGTTGTCGTTCTGTGTGTCTAATTCGAGTGAGATGTCGATGTGACCGATATTCGAGTATTTGCGTTCGCTAAGGGATTGGATATAAGTCCAGGGCGATTCGTTGGGCGATACGCGACAGATGACGCGCTGAAGGTGAATATCGGCGTTTTGGAGGCTCTCGAGTTCGTCGAAGTGATAACCCATTCGGGTTCTCAGGTGTTGTTTGCCGTGTACGCTTTCGTTGGGGATGATCGGGCAAATCGAGAGTTCTGCGAGTTTTGCGCATTGGTTGAGTGTTTCGCAAACTTCACCGGATAGTTGCGCGAGATTAGATATCTGAATTTCCCAGTTCTGTATGAGATCGAGGTTGGCTTTGATGTGTTCGGGCAATGAGGTGATGCGCGGTTCGAGGAATGTGGCAATGGGCGTTATCCCTTCGGTGCGGAGCATTTCGAGGCGCGTGCGCTGAAAGGGGTCGCGCAGGTCGCGCCAGGGGAAGCGTACGAATTTAGCGCCGAGTTCTATACAGGCCAGAAGATGCTGGTCATTGCGTACTTTTTGACGTATGACAGAGGGATATGCAATTGGGACTTCCGCAATGGGCGTGATGGGGTGGCGAAGGGTGAGTCCAATGGGAGAAGACAGAGTGGCGGATGTGCAGG
The DNA here is from genome assembly GCA_009838845.1 of Gemmatimonadota bacterium. Classification (NCBI taxonomy): domain Bacteria; kingdom Pseudomonadati; phylum Gemmatimonadota; species Gemmatimonadota bacterium. The sequence continues at coordinate 67,790 of VXRD01000026.1, forward strand.
TGACGAGGCGGTCGCGGGCAGGGCGTTTTGTTTCGCCTTTTGTGCGGATGAAGTGGATGTCGGTGTGATCGGCGCGTATGCGGAGGAGATAAAATCCCAGCTTGCCCGTGTCGTCTCGCCCCTGTTCGGGTGGCGGCGCACTGGCGTAGAGATGACCGAATCCCGGGCGCGTAAACGATACAGAGGGGGTGATGAAATAGCGCGTTTTGCCGATTTTGTCGTAAAAGGGATAGTGTACGTGTGCCGTGAAGAGGAGTTCGATCCCGTATTTTTTAATCAATGCGAAGAGGCGGTCTCGATCTGGCGGGCTGATATTGTCATAGTGTCCCAATCCCGGCTCGTCGTTATCCCAAAGATAGAGGGGGAGGTGAAAAAAGAGGAAGAGCCGCTGGTTTTGATGTGCCGCGAGGTCGGATTCAAACCATTCCCACTGGTCGTCTGCTTCAGAGAGTTTTGAGTTGAAGATCTGAGAATTAAGTACGATAAAGTGACACAGGTCGCGGTCGAAACTGTACCAGGAAGGACCAAAGAGGCCGTGGAAGAATGCGAGCGATTCCGCGGTTGCCCAATGGGTGGGCATGGTGGGATCGGTTTTGTCGCCGATATCGTGATTGCCAGCGACATAGTGGGGAGAAATATTGCAGGCGTGTATCTGATCGCGCGCTTCGAGCATCGCGCGTTTGAAGTCCGGCGTTTCGGGATATTCCTGGACGAGGTCGCCCATGTGGATGACAAAGTCCGCCCCAATATCTGCGACCTGTTGAAGAGCTGTGCCGGCGCGTTGGGTTTGCACGCGGCGCGATTCAAATTCGAGGGGACGGTCGCCAACGTCAATCATGTAATGCGTGTCGGCGATGACCACACATTCAAATTGAGCGGGGGGGAGGTGGGTTTTATCGAAAATTATTCTTTTTCTGCCTTCCATTCGGCGATTTTTTCATCGGCTTTGCGGCGCAGTTCGCGGCCCTTGTCCGGGGTGGGGTCTTCTATGAGGCCATAGACCTGGCGGCCTTCGTGATCTTCGGGTAAGTATTCGGTAATGGGCATGCCTTCGGGGGTGACAAAGAGCAGGCAGTGACAGTATTTGAAAATTTTCATTTCGTCACAGGCACAGACCCATTCGCGGCTGCGTTCGAGTTCGGCCTTTTTGTCGGGATAAAAGTTGCAGGGACAAAGCGGGCGACCCAGTTCATCGATGTTTTCTGCAAGACCGCAGATGACTGTGTCGGCGACTTCTCGGGTTGGATGCGGCGATGTCCCGGTTTTTTCCCAGTATTTTTCCGTGTATATCTGCATTCTTTTGAGGCTTTTTTCTGTAGGTTCGGACATGGCGTGTACCTCCAGTTTTGGGATTTTGTGTTTGGGCTACAAGTAGCTGTTGAGATAATCCATAGATTTTCGGAGTTCTGCTCTGGCATCGCCCGGGGGGATGCTGCATTCAAAGCCGCAGTAGTACTCATAGCCGATGTCAGACAGTGCTTTGAGTGCGGGACCGAAATCCGTGTGACCATAGCCGGGTAAGATGCGATTGCTGTCTGCCAGATGCACATTGGCGATGTGTTTGCCCCCTGCGCGGATGGCTTCGGCGAGGTCGGCTTCTTCGATGCTCATGTGAAAGAGGTCGGCCATGGTGGCGATAGCTGGGCTGCCCACGGCTTCGCAGATTTCAACGCCCTGGGCAACCGTGCAGGGCCACCACTGTTCGTAGCGGTTCAAGGGTTCTATGATCAGACGACTGCCGCACGCCTCGGCATGCGGGGCGATGTCCTGCTTGAGAATTTCGATGAGGAGATCTTTTTCAAGTGTAGATGTGCTGTACAGGGGAGAAAGATCGGGAATGCGTTGGCCTCCACCCATTTTGATGCCGATAAGCGGTGGAAAAATTACACCTACACCACCGACTTCCGTACACAGAGTCAGGGCGTCGTTAATGGATTTTACGGCTGCGTTGCGTTCCTGGGGACGCGCGTCGAGCAGACCTTTACCGCCCCGGGATGAGCAGATATTGGGCACAATACCCGTCGCGTCTGATGCTGCTTTGATCTCATCTGCAAAATCTGCGGTGCTGCTATTGGTGATTTCAATGCCGGAAAAGCCGAGTTCTTTGAGCGTCTGGAATTTCTCCATCAGGGTGTTGCCAGGAGCCATGGGTTCGCGAAGAGAATATTTGATGGTCATAATCAGTCCTGTGGAAATTTATAGTAACGCATACAGACAATATACTGTCTTATGGATAAATAGCAAGTTCAGGGCGACTACGCTCTCGCACTTTCACTGCAATGAGAATTTTCTCGCAACGGCGCCTGCCGTTTATCCCAAGCACACCTGCGCGATTTCTCTCTAAATTTCCCTCAGTTTTTTGAGTACATATTCAGATTTCTGATTTTTCCAACTCTCTCATCTCGACCGAGACGCAGGAAAAAACCGATTTTTTACATGATTGGCTCCTGAAAATCCATCTCCAGGCAGTAAACGGGAGGTAAGTAGTTCTTTGGCACGTGTTTTGCTTGTGTCTGGGTGAAACAGTTTGCCCCAACCCAACATTGGAGGTGTAGAGATGCTGCGATTTGTGATGGCGGTGCTGTTCTCTTTAATGCCAGGGGCTGCTCTGGCAGACGGAATAATTATCCCCGAACCGTGGGTGGAGCTTGCGATTGCGCGGCATCTGGTGAAAGTGCGTATCCAGGATCAGGCGGTAGTGACGGAGATTGATCAGTCTTTTCTAAATCTGGGAAGAGCTGGGGAAGTGGAGGGCACCTATATGTTCCCGATTCCTGAAAGAGCCGCGATTTCGGCTTTTTCGATGTTTGTAGATGGAAAGGCGCTCGCGGCAGAACTCCTCCCGGCGGATGAGGCGAGGCGGATTTATACGGAAATTGTGCGACAGCGGATCGATCCGGCCCTGCTGGAGTATGCTGGGCGAGGGGCTTATCGCGCCCGGATTTTCCCCATTGTAGCAGAAGTGGAAAAGCGGGTACAGTTGTCCTACAGCGAGGTTATTCGGGAGCTAAACGAGGTGCGAAAATATGTGTACCCACTAAATACAGAGAAATTCTCAGCACGTCCACTGAAGGTGGTATCGGTGCAGGTTGAGATCGCTTCTGAAGATCCGATCAAGAATGTGTATTCGCCTTCGCACCCCATTGAGGTTCAGCGGACAGACGACCACCATGTGACGGTGGTGTATTCGGACGAAGAGACCACGCCTAACACGGACTTTGTGCTCTATTACAGTGTGTCTCGGGATGACGTAGGAATTAATGCTTTGACGTACCGAGAGGCGGGACAGGACGGATTTTATATGCTTCTCGCAGCGCCCCGCGTGGAGGTGCAGGCGGATCAGGCTGCAAAAAAACGGATTGCGCTTGTGCTGGACCGATCGGGCAGTATGAGGGGTGAAAAGATGGCACAGGCCCGGGAGGCTATGAAGTTTGTGCTGCGCAATCTGAATTCACAGGATGTGTTTAATATTTTTGATTATAGCACTCTGTCCGCGTCCTTTACTCCGGATATGCTGCCGGCAACCTCTGAAAATACTTCGACTGCAATTGCTTATGTGAATATGCTGGAGGCGGGTGGCGGTACCAATATTCACGAGGCGCTGGTAGCGGCACTGAATCAGCTTAAGGGCGACGATTACCTGAATATGGTGCTGTTTATGACGGACGGAATCGCAACCGTTGGGGTGACGGAGAATGAAGAAATCCTGAAAGAGGTGCAGACCCGCAATGCCCTGGCGGCGCGGATATTTGCATTTGGAGTGGGTTTTGACGTGAACACACACCTTTTGGATTTGCTGGGTAGCCAGAACCGAGGCACGTCAGCTTATGTCAAACCGGGAGAGGATATTGAGGCAGAGGTGTCGGCATTTTACACGCAGGTTAGCCATCCAGTGCTTTCGGAACTGAAGTTGACGTATGATGGGATATCCATAAGCGATATGTATCCACGGGTACTGCCGGATCTGTTCAAGGGGTCACAGATTGTTCAGTTTGGGCGGTATGCAGGCAGTGGGACAGCGCCTATCGAGCTCACGGGCACGACCAATGGAGAAAGGATGACCTTCTCTCGTCAAGTGGAGTTTCCCGGGGAGGCAGCAGAACACAACTTTCTTCCCCGGCTGTGGGCAACGCGAAAGATCGGCTTTTTGTTGAATCAAATCCGGTTGAATGGAGAGGTGAAGGAACTGGTTGAAGAAATTGTGAGCCTGAGTCGCACGTATGGCATTATTACGCCCTATACGTCTTTTTTGATTGTGGAGGATACGCCTCCGGGACCGTTTGCGCTTCCAACCGGATTTGCAGATCAGCAAGGGGCGGATGCAGTGGCCGCGTCCGAAGCTACACGTGACATGGCCAGGGCTGTGGCAGCACCCTCACCCAACGTGGTTTCCCGAGAAGGCGGCGTGCGTACGGTGGGCACAAAAACGTTTTATTTGAGAGATGGCGTATGGAAAGATGCGGGTTATACCGAGGGGGAACCGGTTATTGAGTATCGGTTTGGCAGCAACCGGTATTTTAAGTTGCTGGATCAGTTTCCGGATATGGGACCTTACCTCGCGCTGGGTACGGACGTGATCGTCAAAAACCGCGGGGTTGTCTATCGGATTTGGGAACGGATAAATAGTCTGGACAAACACAGGATTGATTTTAGCGGCGATGGGCGTGTGGATTTCAGTGATTTTTTGCTCTTTGCCCAGGGGTATAGAAAGGCGGAAGGCGAATCGGGTTATAACGCTGCATATGATCTGGATGGGAGTAAATACGTTGATTTTCAAGATTTTATGATTTTTTCGTCGCTGTACGGGATGCAATAAAGCTTTGCGACAGATGGAAGGCACAGAGAAGAGACCGATCTGTGCATCGGCAGAATGGTTATTATCTGAAATCCTGTGAATAACAGGGCAAAATCAGCACCTCACTTTACACAAGGAGATTCTCCAATGAACGCACTTTCTTTTCATCGGCCGATAACTACAACCCTTCTCACGCTTTCAATCACGATCCTGGCAATCCTCTTCCCGTCCCGTGTAACCTCCCAACTCATCGGGATTAAGTCGGTCCCCGTCGCGACGGGAGACCAGTTCCTGATCTATCCCTCGGCGAATCTGGCACTCGGGGGCGTATCGATCGCGATGAACGACCTCCTCCTCGATCCTTTCTCCAATCCGGCGAAGGGCGCGCGACTCGAGGAGACACTGATTGTGGGCTCTCCGACCTTCTATTTGATCTCCGACCACAATGGTGCAGGGCGCACAATTCCAATCACCTTTCTCACGGGATCGGACAACTGGTTCGGGGGCGGCTCCTTCGCGCTCCAACAGCTCATTGCCGCAGACCGCTGGAATTGGTGGGGTCCGAACACCGGGCAGCTGCTGCGCGACCACTCGGCCAGGAACCTCTATTTACACGGATTCTTCGGACGGATGCTCGGAGAGAGCGGGTTCTCCTTCGGCGGAAGCCTCTCCTGGGCCGGACTGGGTGCCCTCGATGGCGTCGAGCACCTTTACGCCTTCAGCGAACGGATCGAACAAGATGGCCATAGTGTGGATCTGCGCCTCGGTCTCCTCGGCGAATGGGAGAGCGGACGGTCTTTTGAGGTACTCCTTCTCCACAACCGCTTCGACATGACGCACGAGGTTCACTATCTGGATTGGATCTGGCAACAGGATTGGGAAATCGGAGAGGAAGTGCCGCGCATGGAACGAAATCTCGACCAGACGAACACGTCGGGTCTCCATTTGGGCTTCACCCAGCCCCTGACCAGGAGTGGATGGCGCTTCGGAGCCGCGACGACCGTAAACCGGAAGTCGCATCCCAAGATCCCGAACTACGAGATCCAGAACATTCCCCGGGATCCGGGCGATTCCTGGGCGTATAACTTTGGCGTGGGTATTGCCAAGACCGGAGAGAGGGCGACCTATGGAATCGACCTCGTCCTGGAGCCGATCTCGAGCTACACGTGGGCCGATGCCGCGAGCGACACGGTCGGATCCACCGGCAATCTGGTCCGAGCGGGTGAGAAGACGGTAGAGAACGAGTTCTCCTTCTTGAACGCCAGAATCCGGATGGGCATTGGGCACAACTTCGGCTGGGGCGGGTTCCAACTCGGTCTGCAGATGCGCTCCATACGGTACGACCTGACCCAAACCAGCCACATCAAAGGCTCGACACGGAACCAGAGGGAGAGCTGGATGGAATGGACCCCGAGTTGGGGGCTACACTTCGGCCTGGCCGAGTTTGATCTCCGCTACAGGGGGCGGCTGATCACAGGAACGGGCCGACCGGGAGTGGCAATGACCGGCATGGCGGAGCTTGCTGCGGACGCCGACTTCCTCCCCGCGCCCGAAGGTCCATTGACTTTACGGGATGCCTGGGTAATGACCCACCAAATCTCGGTGTCGATGCCAATTCGGTAGGTCGGTTCGGAACCCATCCGGCAGATCAAACGTTGACAAAACAGGCCCTGTGATGCCATATTACGGGCATGGGGAGGAAGGTGCATCTGGATGCAGAATCCGGAGTATTTTTGATGGTTTCGCGAGCAGGCAAAAGGTTACCGTCTCAACACAGGGGCCGCATTGGCCGCAGGCTGGTTGTGACATTTGTTGTTTTCGTATTCCTTGTGGTCGGTAGCACGGGTTGGATATTGTATCACCTCACACGCAATAGCCTCGAGCGCCAGATGAGCGACCAACTGCTTGCTATCGCGCAACTTTCGGCGGCGGGTATTGATGGAGATGCGGTGCGCCACTTGCGTTCGGGGTTTGAGGGTGGCAATCTTCACGCGCGGTTAAGAGCAAAGCTGGTCAGGTATCGAGATCTGGTTGGCGCCCGGCGGATTTACGTGTTTGACCGGCAGGGACAGAGCCTGCTGGACACGGCACCCGACGTGCCGATTGGGAGGGAATATACGCGGCTGCGGGTAGATCGGGAGGAATTGGCCGACGTCTGGCGAGGGCAGGCGTCGCATTCGATTTTGTTTCGGGACAAAGCGGGTGTTTATTATCAATCCGGTTACGCGCCTGTTTATGCCGGAGAGGAAGTTGTGTCAGCGGTTGGCGTGGATATTGGGGCCGGATTTGTCGAGGCGATTCGAGCAGTTCAGCATTCTGTGTTGATTTTTGGAGGGGTGAGCGTGGTGTTGACCATAGCGATCGGTTTGGTTCTCGCCCGCACCCTGACCGGGCCGATTCATCGTCTGGTCAACTCTGCACAGGCCATCGGCGAGGGCGACCTCGAACGACCAGTGGACCGGTCTGCCGGAGATGAACTGGGTTATTTGGGCCAGACCATGGAGGAAATGCGCCTGAAGATTCTGGACCGCGATGAGCACTTGCGGCAGATGCTGGCGGGCGTGGCGCACGAAATTCGCAATCCTCTGGGCGGCATTGAGATTTATGCGGGTTTGATTGCAAGCGATCTACCGGATGACGACGCGCGCAAGGCCCACATTCAGAAGGTGATCGGAGAGGTGCGCACACTCAATCGGGTGATTTCCGAATTTCTGGACTTTGCCCGACCTTCAGTTGTGCAACCAGTGGAAGCAGATGTTGCTCGGCTTGTGGAAGAGGTTGTTTTTTTGCTCAGTCCAGAGATGGACGAGGCAGGGGTGCAGTGTATAAGGGAGATTCCACAGGGACTGAAAGTATTTGTAGATGTTGACCAGTTCAAACGCACGCTGGTCAATCTGGTAAAGAATGGCGTTCAAGCGATGCCAGAAGGAGGTGTGTTGCGGTTGACAGGTGAAAAAGAGAATGAAAACACGGTCATCAGGGTAGTCGATACGGGTGTGGGCATGGATAGCGCCGTAATCGGGCGCCTGTTCGAACCTTTTTTTACAACGGGAGAGGGAGGCTCCGGTTTGGGTATGGCCATTGTGCAGAAAACAGTGAAGGAGAATGGAGGAACTGTTGGCGTTGAAAGCCAGGTAGGCAAGGGCACTGTATTTGAGGTGGTTTTGCCAGGTAGTCAGAATGACAGATATTTGCGAGAAAGGAAACGAGAGTGAGCCTGGTTCTGGTGATCGATGATAACGAGACGATGCGCAGTGGGATGGCACTTTTGCTTGAACGGATGGGGCACGACGTGACGGCAGCTTCGGGCGGGGTGGAGGGGTTGAGGCAGATGAATGCGAGGCCTTTTGATCTGGTGATTACGGATTACAAGATGGAGGACATGGACGGGCTGGAAGTGCTCGACGCTGTGCGGCGGGATTATGCCGATACGGATGTGGTGGTCATTACGGCCTATGGCACAATCGATGTGGCGGTCGAAGCCATGAGAAAAGGGGCGGCAGATTTTGTCGTTAAAGCCGATGCATTGTACGATGTGTTGCGGCTGAGGGTAGAGAAGGTGCTGAAACATCGGGAATTGCGTCAGTCGAGGGATCGCCTGGACGAAGAGAACCAGTATTTACGGGACGAGATCGGTGTACGATTTAATTTTGGGGAGATGGTGGGCCGATCCAAGCCTATGAAAACGGTGTATGAGATGGTTGAAAAGGTGGCGGAAACGGATTCTGCAGTGCTGGTTTACGGCGAGAGTGGAACCGGTAAAGAACTGGTTGCCAGAGCGATTCATCGCAGGAGCGCCCGGCGGGAAGGGCCGTTTGTAAAGGTGAATTGCGGGTCACTGCCGAGAGAACTGGTTCAAAGCGAATTGTTCGGCCATGAAAAGGGCGCATTTACCGGAGCAATTCGTCAAAAAAAGGGCAAGTTTGAGCTGGCTGAAGGCGGTACGATTTTTCTCGATGAGATCGGGGATTTGCCCCTTGAGGCTCAGGTAAATATTCTGAGGGTGTTACAGGCGAAGGAGTACGATCGGGTGGGAGGAGAAGAGACGATTCAGGCGGATGTACGTGTGATTGCAGCCACACATCGAGTGTTGAGAGAAATGGTGGCCGAGGGCGCATTCCGAGAGGACCTTTTTTATCGGTTGGAGGTAATTCCGATCCGTCTGGTCCCTTTGAGGGATCGCAAGGCGGACATTCCGGATCTGGTGGAGCACTTTTTGCATAAGAAATGTGAAGAGATGAACCGGCCCTTGAAACGATTGACAGATCGGGCGATGGCTGCGATGGCGTCCTATACCTGGCCCGGCAATGTGCGGGAACTGGAGAATGTGGTTGAGCGTACCCTTGTGCTGGCCGACGGCAATGTCGTGGATGTGAACGACCTGCCGCTGGATGTGGAGGCGTCACGAGCAGAGGTTTCCGCTGAGGAACTTGAGGATAGCGCGATTCCTTTGACCCGCAGGCTGGAAGATTTGGAGCGGCAACTAATTGAACAGGCACTGGAACAGGCAGGAGGGGTTAAAACGAAGGCGGCGGAGATGCTGGGTATCAAAACCAGCGCATTTTATTATAAACTGGACAAATACGGGCTGACATAAAGGGCGGGTTTCATAGATCAGGGTAGGGGATAATCGTTATGAGAATTGTGATGAGATATGTCTATAGATGTTTATTTTTCCACAGTTTAGTTTGGAGCTTGTCGTTTTCAGCGTCGGCCGAATCGCTCGACAGCCTGCAGACCGAGCACACGCGGTTGGAGGAAGTTAGAGATTCTTTGCTCACACAACGGGCGGTCTTGGCGACCAGACTGGACACGCTGGCAAACCAGATCTACCGCTTGAAGCGCGCCGATACTGGAGGCGTTGCGGAGACACTCCAGCAGGCGCTAAGGCAAACACTGGAACTCGCGGATCGTATTGAGCGGGTTGACATGGCCTTTGAAGTGGTGCGGACTGCATTGTCCCACCTGCGGCAAAAACTGCGAGCGCACTATGATCGAGAGATCGGCGCAGCCATTGCAGCGCTGGAGCAAGGGCCGGATGCCGATAGAGCTGGCCGGTTGAGAGCCTTGCAGCGGGCGCGGGGCGCACTGGAGGAAGGGGGGATGGAAATTCGTCTGGCAGAGGCGCAGATGCTGGTGGTGCGGGAGGATGACGGACCAGATGAGATTCGCCAGAAAGCCGACCTGATGGAGGATATGGCGGCTCAAACACGGGTGAAAACAGATGCGGTAATGCGGCGGATAAAACGGTTGGAAGAAGAGCGCAGATTGCGGATACGGATGGCCACATTGAGAGGAGAGTTGGACTTTTTTGATGAGGCTGTGCTCGAAGGGCGTTCTCTGTCGTCCGGGCAGGCAGTCGAGGGAACGGGTGGTGTGTTGCTCGATGAGGCGGGCCCGGCATCAGAAAATGCGTTGCCCGATGCGATGGCGGCAGCAGGGGATACGGACGAACGATCGGGGTCCGACGCAACAGAGATAGTGGAGTCCGGTTCTACGCCAGAACGAGGCTTTGTGGTCGGGCGAGAGATTGGCGTGCCGTACGCACAGATTCCGCCAGAGGTACTTACCTCAGATGATCTGGTTTCGGAGATTGCGCGATTAAAGGGACTACAGAAGGCTCTGACGACCCGCGAACAGGCACTGAAACAGCGTGCAGAGGCATTTCGGAAACATCTGCAGCGGATGCTGGAGGAGGGACGTTGAAGTGCCAGAGAGTATGCGGGGCTGTGCTCGGTGTCACGGTGATGTTATGTGCCTTCGGCGTCGGGTGGTCGGCGGAGACCCGCATTGAGGCGGGCATGGTCTATGATAACAATCTGTTTGAGGCGTCGGTTGATCCGCAGTCCGGCTGGATCAGCCGGTTTTACTTTGCGTATTCGGGTGATTTGCGCAAGCGTCCCCGGAGTTCTGTTTGGCTGCGGTACCAGGTAGGTGCCAAACGATTCTGGACTGCGGAGCGATCAATGTCCGGAGAATCCGGCGCAGTGTTGGCCAACCACTTGAACATAACCGCGTCTTCGCGCGTGGGGCGCCGGGTGAGGCTGGCAGGCAGCGGCGTGTTGAAAGTAAAAATTGTAAACCGGGTCCCGGGGGAAGAAGGATATTTGCGCGGTGCTTTAGAAGGACGTATCCAATATGTTTTTGGACAGGGGTTTACAAGCGACCTGTATCATCGCTTTGGTGGACATAATTCTCGGGATATGCGATTGCCAGAGGTGATTTCGAACGAAGTGGGTGCGGGTGTCCAGTACGGGAAATCCCGGCGATTTCGAGCCCGATTGACAGGGACCTGGCGGTGGTTGGATTACAATCGCGCTGCTCTGGCGGTTGACGCAGGAGGCAGGATAGGTGAATTGAGATTTGTGCAATCGGATCTTTTGCGCGAGATTTCGGCAGGCATACAGTTTTATCGTGGGGTGCTCGTTGATCTCATCTATGGATTTCTCCACAATACATCCAACAGCTACGGATATAGCTTTAAAGCGCACCGGATGCAGGTGCTTCTGGTGCGACACCTGGGTTTCCAGTTCGATGCGCAGGTGCTGGCAAACCTCCAGCTTCGCAGGTATGATGATCCGCTGGTGCCACTGCCCGGTTGGGATTCGGAGGTGGATGAATACGAACAGACGCTTTTGGTACTGAAGTTGTCCCGGCAGTTGACGAACCGGCTGGATCTCTCATTGCAATACGGATTTTCCCGCAACGGCGCCCGCCGAACCGGCGGTTTTTATCGCAAGCATACCAGCGCGATTTCCGTGGCGTTTTCCCTCTAAGTTCCCTCAGTATCCGGGTTATGCTCTCGCGGCTTCCCAACCTTTTTTTATCACTTTTTCAAGTTCGGTCACTGTTTCGGCATAGCGAATGTCTTCCGCGGCATTGACGTTTTCCGCCGCATCTTCCCGATGGTCGTAAAGCTCGCGTGCCTTTACCTCTCCTGTATCTCTCGATTGCCATTCTGTGTAGCGGAAATCTTCCGTCTTGATGGTGTAGCCCATCACGCCCGTACGTGGATATTGGCTGAAAGCCGCCTGTTTCCAGGTTCTATCTGGATCCTCCATCAAGGGGACAAAGCTCTGGCCCTCGAGATGATCGGGTAGCGGTAGATCGCACAGGTCGCATAGCGACGGGTACATATCGACGAATTCTGTAAGACCAGATGCTTTTGCGCCCGGCTTGCCGCGTTCTGGCGAGCGGACGATCATTGGGGCATGTGTGTCGATGTCGAAGTTCGTGTGTTTGCACCAGCTGCCGTGTTCGCCGAGTTTCCAGCCGTGATCTCCCCACAGGATTACAACTGTGTTTTCTTTGAGGCCGAGCCGTTCGATTTCGTCGAGCACGCGACCGACCTGCGCGTCCATATATGAAACACACGCGCAGTAGCCGTGGACCAATGTACGCGATAGGTCTTCGGGTATCGGTCCCTCCTTGGGCATTCCGAAGTAGCCGCGCAGTTCTCCGAATTCAGTGAGAGAATACTCGGTTACGTTTTCCGGCGCGCTGGTATTCAGAGCGAGTGGCAATGCTTCCCGATCGTAAACGTCCCAGTGATGCTTTGGGGCGTTGAACGGCAGATGGGGTTTGTGAAAGCCCACGGCGAGGAAGAAAGATTGATCGCGCAATTCGTTGAGCGTTTTGATGGCGTGATCGGCATCCTTGCCGTCGTGATAGGCATTGTCTGGAACGTCCGCGGCTTCGAAAGCGGGTCCCATACCCCGTCGCGTGGATCTTTCAGCAGCCATTTGAGCATCTGTTCGCTCAATCACTTCCATCGCTTCATCCGTCAGGTAGCCCCGTCCCTTCCAATCACCTGTTGAGACGTGTGGTTCTGCTAACCATCCTTGCAGATCATCGCTTCGATGGTGATAAATTTTCCCGATGGATCGCGTCTCGTAGCCGTGCTGCTTGAAGTGCTGTGGTAGTGAGAGGACATCGGGCATCACGGACCGCAAAGGGGTTTGTAGATCGTAAATTGTCGTCGTGTCCGGGCGGCAGCCACTCAGAACACTCGCCCGAGAAGGCGCGCACACGGCTTGCTGGCAGTAAGCCCGCTCAAAGAGGACGCCCTCTGCGGCCAATTGATCGATGTTCGGCGACTGTACAAAATCCTGACCATAACAACCGAGTTGAGGACGAAGATCATCTACGGCGATGAATAGCACGTTCATTTTTTTCACAAGTTCCTCCCACAGGCATTGGGTTTTTCGTTTTGATTGAGGAGACGCAGGGCAATATAAGAGCCTTGATATAAAAATCAAGCCACACAATAGATCAAAGGTTGACAAGACGAGTTCTGTGATACCATATTACGATCATGGGATTTGCGATTTTGAATACTATATCAGGAGGGTATCATGGCGCAGGATACTTTACGAGAGGTTACGACGGATACGGTCCCCCATAGAGTCCTGGGCAAGACCGGAGAGCAGGTACCCATTCTGGGTTATGGATCTGCCCCCGGTGGGATGGGGCTTTCAGATGAGGACGCTATTGCGCTTTGCCATAAGGTGATTGATCTGGGGGTGACGTATATCGATACAGCGCCCGGATATGGTCGGGCGCATGTTCAACTGGGGCAGGTGATGGCGGAGCGGCGAGATGAGGTGTTTTTGGTGACCAAGACAGCGGCGGATGAAGCGGAACAAGCTCTGAAGATATTGGAGAATGGGCTGAAAGATTTGCAGACGGATCACGTGGATCTGGTTTACGTGCATTCGATGGGCCGTAGAGATGTAGATCGGGTGCTGGCTCCCGATGGTGCGCTGGCAGGGTTGCGGGAAGCCCAGCGGCGGGGCTGGACGCGATTTATAGGGGTGACAGCGCACAATGCACCCTGGAGGACCGCTCGTGTGTTGCGGGAGGCGGATATAGATGTGGTGATGCTCGCCATAAATCTCGCTGATCGCTATACTTATAATTTTGAGAATGAAGTGTTGCCTCTGGCGTATGAGCAGAATGTGGGCGTGGCGGCAATGAAGGTTTACGGCGGGGCGCAGGGTATGACGTATCAAACGCCCAGGACTTCGGCTTTGGCCGCGCATGGGCCACACGATCACGAGACAGCATTGCGTTACGCGCTGGGATTGCCCGGTGTTTGCACGGCTGTGATCGGCATGTTTTCGGAGGCTGAGCTCGTGCAGAATCTGGAGTGGGCGCGGCGATTTACGCCGCTGAATGCAGCAGATGGTATTGCTCTTGAGGCTCTTGGTCGAGAGATTGCGGCGGATTGGGGACCGCATTACGGTGCAGTGGAGTAGGGTGAAAAATGGCTGAAATCAAAAGGAAACTCTTTCCATCGTCTGAGTTGGCCGAGGATAGCCTGCGCTGGACTGTCGTGGTGCTTTTCTCGGCCACATTGGTTTTTGCCTGTGTTGCCGCAACGTTTTTGGAGTTCAAATCTCGTTCTGCACATATGGCGATGGCGAATCTGCCTCTGGCGGTGTTATTGCCCTTTGTGGCATGGCTTCTGGTGAATGCCTTTTTGAAGCGGTTCGCGCCTCGTTTGTCCATGACTTCTGCAGAGTTGAGGCTGGCGTTGAGCATGCTCTGGGTGGGCG
>VXRD01000027.1 GCA_009838845.1 Gemmatimonadota bacterium
GTCCTGCGCGTCTCTAAAACTGATAATATGGCATAGACAAGCACCCATTTTTGGCATATCATGTCAAACTGCCAGTGCTCAATTGTCAGTCCAAAGTATTATTTAAAAAAGAAAAAGCCCCTGAACCGAGGGGCACAAGGGCAAAGGTGACGAAAAAGGCGCGACCGATCATTTACCGAACAGAGTGACCACCAGTCCGATGACCGCACAGGCAGCAATAATCAATGTGACGAGTAATTGTCGAAGGGATGAAAAACTACTGTCCATCTTATTCGACAAGTCCCTAATCGCTTGTGTCAATTCGCTGCGTGTGTTATCTACTTCGCTCAAGAGACATTCCCGTCATTGACCAAACACATTGACAAGCAGCCCGACAACCGCGCAGGCGGCAATGATCATGGCGACAAAACAAGACCATTGCCACTTTTGGGCATTGCCAAAATCTTGTCGCAATCTGTCAATAGCGTATCTCAAATCTGAAATCGCTTGTGTCAATTCGCTACGTGTGTTATCTACTTCTGTTTCAACCCGTTGTTGCCGGTGAGAAAATTGGCCAAACTGACCCTTTAATTCCGCTTGTGTCTCTTCAACGGTTGCCATTGTAGTATCCTTATCTCACGAAATGAAATCACCAGTTTTAATATTATAGCGAGTTATGGTCATATTGTCCAGCCCTTGTTTTTTTGCACTTCACAGTAGAACGCCATGCGATCAACCATCACCTTCACAATTGTATTTCTATGGGCCTGTGCTTGCTCTGCCAGCGATCCGGTACAAACACTGACCTATTGCGACAATCTTTCCGGATGGTCCAGTGGTGTACAATTATCTAAAGACGCGCCAGAAGGTCGCTTTGCCGTCGCGGCTTCTCTGCCTGCAGGACGGACGGGATTTTTTACCTACAATTTTTTCAGCACAGGTCAGGACATTTCCCAAAGACACAGCTTGAGCTTCTGGTGGAAAGTAGAAGGCAATGGCCTGAGGGACCTCAAAATCAAAGTTCGCAACTATCCTCTGGTCGGTGGCATGGAAGCCGTATATACGATCTGGGAGGGACAAACACCACCTCAAGGATGGCAACTGGCCGTTATAGAACTGGCAAAGCCTCAATACGACAACTGGGGAAGAGAACCCGATTACAACCAGCGATATATCGTATTTAGAACCGAAACCAGTCAAAATTCAAACGTGCGCCTGTTCATTGACCATATTACAACCGTCAATCAGACCTTTTCATGGCAAGTTGACGCGCCAGTACATGAAAAAAGCTCCATTGATCATCTCGATTTTGATGGCAACGGAGCCGTTGGCTTTACTGATTTTCTTCTCTTCACCCAGAAATTTGGTGCAACACATACCGATGCGGGATATGACCCCCTCTACGACCTCGATTCTGACGGACAAATCGGTTTTGGTGATTTTCTCACTTTCGCCGCTGGGTTCGGCTCTGATGGCACACAGTGGTACATACCCATCACATTCGAAAACCACACCACACAACCATTGAGCATTGCGGTGGGAACCGAAACACAGCCCCTGTTGACACAAACGATTGAGGCGGGAACAACCCTGATCCGCGTGCCAATTCCTCGGGATATTCTCGCCTCACGCGACCCCACCGATACACATCCTATCCCAATTTGGGCGCAAGTTGCAGATTTTATCCAGACGCGGAGCAATTGGATATCCTACCTCCCCCAGCGTGTTCCCTCACGCACCTGGACACAATTCGTAGCGGCCAAAGAGAATGGCACAGAACCCATTTTACCCGATTTTTCATACTCAGGCTATCACTACTTTGACAAACCCGTTCCAGATATCCAGGGCGACGTATTCGACGTCACAGCTTATGGCGCCATCCCCAACGATGGCCTCTCCGATCAGGCAGCCATCGTACGTACAATTGCCGCAGCCGAGCAAAACAACGGCGGCATTGTCTTCTTTCCCCCAGGCGAATTTCTGGTGAACACCAATGCCGACAACAACCAGTCCATCTACATCCGCAACAGCAATATCGTCCTCAGAGGAAGCGGTAGCCGGAGCGGAGGTACAATCATCCGGCAAGTGAATTACATGCCGCCACTCAATCCCGAACAACTGTGGACATCGCCCTATATGTTCATTTTTCAGCCCAGCAACACCAGCGATAGAACCCTGACGTCCATTACGGAAAGTGCCACCCGAGAAACCTTCTATATCACAGTAGCAGACGCTTCCAGACTCGTTCCTGGTCAATGGATAACGCTATATATGAACAGCACTGCAGCCATCGCAGAATTTCTCGCACCGTACTCGGCAGAATCCATCTGGACCACCATGCTGACCAATGGTATCCAGGTGCGCGAAAAGCACAGCATAGCCGAAATACAGGGCAATCAAATTCGCCTCAATGAACCCCTGCACACCGATGTCAACCACACGCATAACTGGACCGTGCGCGAATATCAGCACCTTGAGGAAATCGGCGTTGAAGACATCAGCTTTCACGGCACCTGGCTGGATGATTTTGTCCACCACAAAGACGCCATTCACGATGGCGGCTGGAGTTTGCTCCGGCTCAACCGATGCGTCAATTCCTGGATACGGCGCACATCCTTCATCAATTGCAATCGCGCCCTTCACATCGGTTCGAGTTCTGCTATATCTGTGTACCACGTCACACAGGCGGGAAATCTGGGCCATTCATCTATTGCCAGCAATGGTGGTTATGGCGTATGGGTCGGGTTGTCAGAAGACCTCGCAGGCCACTGGCATGGACCGGGCACGAGCAGTCGCTCAGTAGGAACTGTGTATTGGCGGTATGACATGCGTCCAGATCAACGCATTGACGCCCATGGCGCCCAACCTTATGCCAACCTGCTCGACCGCGTCAATGGCGGTATCCTGTATGGCAGCGGCGCGTCCCTCGCCAATTATCCCAATCACCTCAAGCACTATGTCCTCTGGAATTTCAAACATAGAGGCATCCTGAGATACTACGATTTTTGGCGACCGGGCAACGCTCGCGATCGATTTGTGCAGCCCATCATCGTCGGATTGCACGGCGATCCCGCCACGTTTAATGAAAACACCCTCCAGGTCATCGAATCCAATGGCAGTCCTGTTGAGCCAGAATCGCTCTTCGAAGCCCAACTCGAATCGCGCCTCCAAACCCTTCCCCCCTGGCTCAACGATCTTCGCACAGAATGGGAAACATTTCGCAACACCCCACTTCCAAATTTTCCAGCACCGAATTTTTAAGCTTCTTCCTTCCTGAAATATCCCCTCTGCCGCATCAATAAACGATAGAGATCGGGATTTTTCTCAAATGCCTCGCGTCCGTGCAGCCAAAAATGGTTGTTGAGCACCACGAGATGATCGGGCGGTAAGGGTACCGAAACCACCCCCTGCGATGCTTCCATAGAATCGGAGAGATCGCGTAGATATCGACCCTGCTCAATAGTCTCGGGATAGACAAACTGATCGATAAAACACACACACGCTTTGCCGTCTTGCTCGTAGAACGTCGTTTTTTCAACCCTAACGGGATAATTCTTACTCGGCGGCGACTGATAGACCAGAGGCAAAGAGGCCAGCGGATGGCTGGCAAATTGCTCTAATGCCTCCCAATCATCCAGATGCAACAGCCGTGACTCTCCCCCCACCGCATCGTGCTCCGCCATCTTCATCATCAAAATCCAGTCTGTGTGTTCGCGAACATACGTGCCGTCGGTATGGAGCGTGAACAGACGATATGCCTGACGCAAATACGAATCGCTACTATCCGTATCCTTCACCTCAAAACAGGCGTAATAATTCCCCGTCATATCGTCAAAATTGGGAATCCCGATCGCATGCGAAACAGCCGTGCCAAAAGCAACGCGCTGATCCATCGTCTCCAACCCACCTTCAGCCGCAACAGTAAACCCCCCCGTTGCGCGGTCTCTAACCATTGCGTTGATATGCTCGAAAAAATCGCCACCGACGATATTTTGAAGACAATCGGCGGCGATCATTCTCAGATATGGCACATAAGTCAATCGCTGTTCCGAAAGATCTGCCACTTCGCGCACAAATGCCCCTGCGGCATCGGCATCAATTGTAATATGGTGCAGCCGGTGATGGTCGGGATGTTGTTTAACCGTGTAGTTCAAAACCAGACCCTCATGTTCCAAGATTATACTTGTTCATAAACGTCCGCATTGCCCGCGCCGGATGTCTTTGTTTATACGCGCTGAACACATCGGGAAAATCGCCAATCACAGTACGCGCCCGTTCCAATGCCTGTGCAACAACCTCGCGAGGTGGATCGCTCAGGGGATTTTTCTCCTCGGCATCCACATTCAAATCGTAAACCGTCGCCTCAGGCGACCTTGTCCCCACATCCATGTGTACGCTGTAGCGATCATCCCGCACATTAAAGTTCGTTGCCCAACCCGTTGTAATATAATCTCGAGCTGGTTCACACGCACCCGTCACACTTGCCCAGGCATCTGCCCCATCCATCTCTTCATGGTCAACGCCCAGCATATTGAGAATCGTCGGCGTAATATCCTGATTCTGCGTCCATATATCCGTTTCTTGCCCATGCGGCCCACCCGGATGGCGGACAATCCAATTGATCTGCGTATTAAATGGAAATAGCGCGTTACCGCCCTTGCCGAACCGTCCCCTATCCATCAGTTGCGTACCGTGATCGGATATGAACATCACCACTGTATCATCCCTCAGATTCAATCGGTCAATCGTTTCCAGCAAATGTCCAATCCAGCGATCTACAAATGTGACATAGCCCATATACAATGCTTTTGTGCGCTCAATTTCCGCATCGGTCGCATCGCCAATGGACAGGACACTATGATGGATATAATCCTTCACCGAGGGATCTGAAAAATAAGCATCGGCATACTGCCTTGGCGGATCCCATAACTCGTGTGGACTAAAACTATCAATCCACAGGAAAAATGGCTTGTTACCCCTATTGTCCTCCACCCATTGCGATGCCTCGCGAAACACTTGAGCAGCGAGATAATTCTCTTCGCCCTCCTGCCGATCCAGCATATTGAGCAAATACTGGACAATCACCGCATGTTTCCTGGGATCTGCATCCCCATCCCGTACATGCGCTGCCAGATCGATGCGCGACAGCGGTCCCGTGCGATATCCATCTTGTTCCTGCCCGCGAACAAAGCGCCACGACAAAAAACCCCGCGTGAAATTCTGCGTCGGTTTAAACATGTGATAGGTATCCGCGACTAAGCCCGTAACAAAACCCGCATCGTGCAGGCGTTCCGCGAGCGTATCCTGATCTGGCGGAATAGGATGCCAGCCAGAGCCTGCCGGCTGAAGCCCTTCATTTGGCGTATCGAACCGCCAGGGAAAAGACGGGATACCCGTAAACACACACCGCCGAAAAGGAATCGTCGGCAATCCCTCTGCAAAACAGCGATTAAAAATCAGGCCCTCAGAAGCCAACTGATCCAAATGAGGCGTTCTCACATGGCTCAACTTTTTGCCCGCTCCAACAATGTCTGCTCGAAACGTATCGCAACAGATTACGACCATATTCATAAAATTCTCCTTGTGAGATTCCTGTATTGATCTGCCCTATCCTATCCCATTATGATAATCTGCGAGTGCCAGCCTGTCAATATCAGCGGCATATTTCATTTTCAGGTTGACAAAAAATATAGAATATGTGAGATTTCTCCCCACCAAGAGTAGAGGCGCGTCCCGTCATCAGTAATCTGGCACAAGAAAGCGGATCTGTAGGCCAGATGAAAGGGTTGGGATGCCGAAGCCAATATTCCACCGCAGGGCATTTGGCTGGGTCAGCAGATAACATCTGCTGAACTGTCACGGGAAATGATCCCGTGGAGCACTCTCTTGTGGGCAGTCTCTGCTATATGCAGTCGGCATGCTTCTACTCTGGCAACCGACTGTTTTTTTATTTAGATCCGCAGAAAGGAAAAACCGATGTCCAAACTCAAAGTAGGAGTTCTCGGCGCAACCGGCATGGTCGGACAGCGCTTTGTCACATTGCTCGCCGATCATCCCTGGTATGAAGTCACCGCCGTTGCCGCCAGCCCGCGCTCTGCAGGAAAAATCTATCGAGAAGCTGTGAAAGGCCGATGGACGCAATGCGATATTGCCATTCCCGCAACAGTATCCGACCTCGTCGTGCAAGATGTGCGCGAAATTGACGCAATCGCATCACAAGTCGATTTCGTCTGTTGCGCGCTCGACATGGAAAAAGAAGAGATTTACAAACTCGAAGAAGCTTATGCAAAAGCCGAAACGCCAGTGATCTCCAATAATTCGGCGCACCGCTGGACCCCCGACGTGCCCATTCTTATGCCAGAAATCAATCCAGAACACGCCGAAATCATTCCGGAGCAGCGCAAACGCCTGGGTGCCCAACGCGGTTTTATTGCCGTAAAACCCAATTGCTCCATTCAGCCTTATGTACCGGCTTTTCACGCATTATCAGAATTTGGGCCTTCGAGTGCCTCTATATGCACTTATCAGGCCATTTCCGGTGCGGGCAAAACCTTTGAAACATGGCCAGAAATGATAGACAATATCATCCCCTATATCGGCGGTGAAGAAGACAAAAGCGAAAACGAGCCCCACAAAATCTGGGGCAAAATCGTCAAAGATGAAATTGTGCCCAGCCGCAGTCCGATCATTTCAGCCCAATGCGTTCGGGTTCCCGTCACAGATGGACACATGGCAGCCGTATCTGTATCCTTTGACAAAAAACCCACGGCAGAGGACATCCTTTCCCGCTGGCAAGACTACGCAGGAGACCGCAGAGCTACAGGACTGCCCTCCTCGCCCAAAACATTTCTCTCGTACATAGAAGGCGATGACCGCCCGCAGACGCGCTTAGACCGCGATGCGGAAAATGGCATGGGCATTACACTCGGTCGCCTCCGCGAAGACAATCTCTTCGATTACAAATTTATCGCCCTCAGTCACAATACTGTACGCGGTGCAGCAGGCGGTGCTGTCCTGATGGCCGAGCTCTTGACCCAGGAGGGATATATCTAAAACTACGTCACCGCGTTTTGTGTTCGTCCCTCCAAAAATGCGATCACATTCTCCACTGCGCCGCTATTGAGCAGATCGACACCTTCTGGCGTCATATCTGCACAATGCGGCGTAAGCACTACCTGTTCACACGCAAAAAGGGGATAATCGGGGGGTGTCGGTTCTTCCTCGTACACATCGATACCCGCTCCGCCGATATGCTCACTGTTTAACGCATTGACAAGAGCGTCCGTATCAACCACTGCGCCGCGCGCTCCATTTAGCAATAATGCACCTGCTTTCATCTTTTCCAACTCGGCCTCGCCGATCATCCCTCTGGTATCATCTGTCAACGCCACGTGCAGACTGACTACGTCAGAAGTTTCGAGCAGTGTATCTAACTCGACAAAACGCACGCCGAGTTTTTCCGCCCGTTCAGATGACGGATGAAATGTCCACGCGATCACCTCCATCCCAATCGCTCGGGCAAGTCGCGCCATCTCTGCGCCAATATTGCCCGCGCCAATAATCCCCAGGGTTTTGCCTTGAAGCATCACATTATCCCGCCGGGGCCAGCCTCCCTTTTTCATTTCTGCGGTCAAATATGCAGCGCGTTTTGCAACCGCAAACATCAGCCCAAACATGTGCTCTGCCACAACCGGTGCAGTTCTTCCCGGCTGGTTGCATATCACAATCCCACGTTTTTTTGCGGCCGCCAGATCAAACATATCTGTGCCAATAGAACACGTCGTAATCATTTTCAACTTTGACAATTGGCCAAACTCTTGCTCGCCCCACGTCACAGCACCGCGCGTGTTCATAATCACATCGGCATTCCTTACCCGTTCGACCTTTTCTTTGTCTGACATGGGTCGCGTATCGTAAAGCGTCACATCGCCATAACCTGCCAATCGTTCGAGATGGGGTGATCCCGCAATCTGTACCGGCTCATCGCCGGGCACCACAATCTGCACATAATCCTCCACTGCCATAGTGACTCCTTTCAGAAACATTGCTTCCCAAAACATCCTTTGGTATATTCATAGCTTTCTAAGGCATATAATGCAAACCATTTCGCCCAAGGAGTGCCAATGCCTCTGGCAAAATACCAGCGCATCGGACATCACAAAACCGTCGAATCATTCAAAGCACATATCAACAGCCTGGGGATTGACCTTCCCTGCGATGACGAAATTCTCAAAGCACCAGAATCTCCACTTGCCCAAACAAGCGAGTGTCAGGACTTTCGCATTGGCAATCGCTTTTGCATCCACCCCATGGAGGGCTGGGACGGCGAAATTGATGGCAATCCCTCGGAATATACCCTCCGGAGATGGCATAACTTTGGCCTTAGTGGTGCAAAATTAATATGGGGCGGCGAAGCCGTTGCCGTGCGCCATGAAGGACGCGCAAACCCCAATCAACTCTTTGCAGCCGAACATACCAAAGCCGGCCTGGGCAAACTTCGAGAAGAACTCCTATCGGCACACCGGAAATGCATCGGCAGCACCGATGACCTGCTCATCGGACTTCAACTGACCCACTCGGGTCGTTTTTGCAGACCCAATGACAAAATCAAACTCGAACCCCGCATTGTGTATCGCCATCCGATTCTCGACCGCAAATTTGGCATTAACTCGGACGACCCCTTGCTCTCCGATAGCGAAATCAAAAGCCTGATTGACGACTATCTCAGTGCCGCACGTATGGCGTATGACCTCGGATATCAGTTTGTCGATGTCAAACACTGCCACGGTTATATCGGTCACGAATTTTTAAGTGCCTTTACCCGACCGGGACCTTATGGGGGCTCATTTGAAAACCGAACCCGATTCCTTCGCGAAATCGTCGCGGGCATTCGCACAGATTGCCCTGGTCTCAAAATAGGTGTGCGCCTCAGCGCATTCGATTTTGTGCCTTTTTATCCCGACCCCGAACAATCCGAAGGCAAAAAACTCGGACCCGGCATTCCCGAAGATTTTTCCGAATACCTACCCTATAAATACGGATTTGGTATCGATGAAGACAATCCCATCGCCGCAAATATTGCCGAAACCTGTCGCTTCCTCGACTTGCTGCGCGAACTCGATATAGTGCTTGTCAATCTCTCAGCGGGCAGCCCTTACTACAACCCCCACATTCAGCGGCCTGCTTATTTCCCCCCCTCTGATGGTTATCAACCCCCTGAAGACCCACTCGTGGGCGTTGCCCGTCAAGTTGGCATTACCGCACAAATTAAAAAACAATTTTCTGATTTGCTCATCGTCGGTACGGCTTATTCCTATCTCCAGGAATTTCTGCCCCATGTTGCCCAAACGCTCGTGCGCGATGGCAAGGTAGATTTTATCGGTCTGGGGCGCATGGTGCTGTCTTATCCCGATTTACCCGTAGATGTACTCCAAAATGGCGAAACTTCCAAACGCAAACTTTGTCGAACCTTTAGCGACTGTACCACAGCCCCCCGAAATGGCATGATATCGGGATGCTTTCCACTGGATACCTACTATAAAAAATCCCCCGAAGGCATTGCCCTCAGGGAACTCAAAAAATCGATTCAATTGTGACACTTTATTTGTTGATCTGTGAACTGGTCTTCAGCACAAAGACTTCTTCCAAATTGTGGAAATTTACGCCCGGTGCCAGAATAACCTCTCTAAATAAACCCTGTACTTCATCCCCTACTTTGACGACCTGCCCCACGTAAAGTCCTTTTGGAAAGAGTTCGCCCAAACCAGATGATACGATCAAATCTCCAACTTTTATATCCCCTCGAAGCGACACGTTTTTTAAATAGAATGTGCCATCTTCAAAAGACACAATGCCATTTACGCGGCTGTGTCGCTGCACCACAGCACTGACCCGGCAGTTGTGATCTATAAGCAATTGTACAATAGCAGTATAGCCGTGTACTTCCACGATACGCCCCACCAACCCATCCGCAGTCACAACAGGCATGCGGGCCTGTATGCCTGCATTTGTGCCGGCATCGATCAATATCGTATTTGCATTTCGCGCGGGATTGCGTGCAATCACCCGTGCAGCGATATAAGATTTTTCAGCCGCCTGCTGCGACTTGAAATGCAATAAGGCATGGAGGCGTGCATTTTCAAGCTGGGCCTCTCTGAGTTTGAGCAATTCGAGAGAAAGACGCAAATTCTGATCGCGCAAAGCATCATTTTCGTGTCGCAGCGAAGAAACTCCCATTGGCCAGGCAAAGATACGGTGCCCAATAGATGTCAATCCAAAAACAATATTGTGTGCAAATCGCGCCTGTATTGAGGAATCGAACAATATCAATATTAACGACGCCAAAATTGCAACACCCAGCACAACTCCCTTACGGTGAACACGCAAAAAAACATGAATTCGCTGCATCGCTATTCCAAAACATTCCTGTAGCCATGGATATCTGCAAGTACTTTCCCCGTACCTCGCACCACACAGGTCAATGGATCATCGGCTACCATAACGGGTAAGCCGGTCTCATTGACCAATCGCCGGTCCAGCCCGCGCAATAGTGCCCCTCCTCCAGTCAAAATGATGCCATTGTCGAGAATATCGGCGGCCAATTCGGGTGGTGTATGCTCGAGTGTTCGGCGCACAGCATTAATGATTGCATTTGTCGAACCGGCCATCGCCTCCCTGATTTCTTTCGAATGGACAGTAATAACTCGGGGAATCGCCTGTACCATCTCCAGCCCGCGACACGTATGTTGCAGTTCTTCATCGAGCCCCACGGCAGTGCCAATAGCGCACTTGATTTGCTCTGCGCTGCGGCTTCCCACCAGCAGATTGTGTTTGCGCTTGAGAAATTGTACAATGACTTCTGTCAATTCATCGCCCGCTGTTTTAATTGATACGGACGTCACAATACCAGATAGTGCAATCACAGCGATCTCAGTTGTTCCGCCGCCAATATCAACGACCATAGACCCTACCGCATCCTCTATGGGCAACCCAACGCCAATCGCAGCCGCCATGGGTTCTTTGATCAAATAAACTTCGCGGGCACCTGCGCGATCAGCAGCTTCTCTTACAGCGCGCATTTCAACAGGCGTAACACCAGAAGGCACACAAATTACAACGCGCGGCCTGACCAGCAGTTTGTTTTTTTGTACTTTGGAAATAAAAAAGCGCAGCATTTCCTCAGTCACATCAAAATCGGCGATAACGCCATCGCGGAGCGGGCGCACTACCTCTATATCCGGTTTTTCGCGCCCAAGCATTTCTTTCGCCTGAGCACCAATGGCCAGGGGTTTGCGCGTATGACGCTCAAGGGCAACAATTGAAGGTTCATTGATCACAATGCCCTGCCCTTTGACATAAACCAGTGTATTGGCAGTTCCCAGATCAATACCAATATCATTAGAAAACAAGTTTGAAAACCAAAAAGCCATAGCTGAAGTATCTCCCACCGGAATTTATAAAGCGAACAATAATCCGGCAAAATTAGTTGAAAAAATTGGTCTGTATTTCTCGGTATTCACAACTGCCTGTCGGAAAAACGTTGAATGGCAGCGAGAAGACGACTTCTGAATAGGGGGAAAATTAACAGAAGTGGAAAAAGGGGAGAAAAGATGCAGAATAATAACTCTTTAAAAAAATAAAGTCAAGTAACGAGAGACAATATGTTGTGGGAAAATATCCTTGACATTTCTTTCTGGCAATCTGAAATTTGTCATCCAGATCATTTGACAAATCTCGGTATTGGAGGTCCTATTGAAAATTCGGAAAGCAGTAATCCCCGCAGCGGGGCATGGCAGTCGCATGCTGCCCGCCACCAAAGCCCTGCCCAAAGAGATGATGCCCATTGTTGACAAGCCGGCGATTCAATACATCATAGAGGAACTCGTCAACTCGGGTATTGAAGACATCCTGATCATCACGGGCCGGGGAAAGCGTGCAATTGAAGATCACTTTGATCGCAATGTCGAAATCGCCCATGCATTGCATGAACGCGCAGATCTAAAAATGCTCGAAACACTGGACCGGATCGAACAACTGGCCGACATCCATTACGTGCGACAAAAAGACCAGTTAGGTACAGGACACGCCGTTCTCAAAGCCCGCAAACATATTGGCGACGAACCCTTTGCCGTTCTTTACGGCGACGACCTCGTTGTTTCGGAGCGCCCTTGCATTGGGCAAATGATAGAGCACTATAACAGGTACAGCAGCTCAATCCTCGCAGTCAAAGAAGTACCGCAAGAACACATCAGTAGTTATGGCGTTATTAAAGGCAAACGCATAAACGATGTCTATCTCGTTGAGGGACTCATTGAAAAACCCGATCCGACAAGAGCGCCATCAAATCTCGCAACCCTTGGGCGCTATATCTTTGGGCCCGAAATTTTTGACTTCCTCGAACAGATTGAACCCGCCGAAAATGGAGAATATCAACTCACCGACGCCATTGAATTGATGAGCCAATCCCGAGCGGTTTACGCCTGCGCCATCGAAGGGGAGTGGCATACAGTGGGCGATCTTCTTTCATATCTCAAAACCTCCGTGGCCTTTTCCCTCACCCATCCGGCCATTGCCAAAGATTTTCGCAAATACCTCAGAGAACTCATCCCGCTGCTCGAAGAAAAAAAGAAATCATTATAGGTCGCTCAAAAGCGCGTCCATCTCGCGCACCAGCACGGGCCAGTGTGTCACAATCCGTTTCTCTTCTGCCGCTATGGCTTTCAAGTCGGCTTCACCCAGTTTGCCTTCCCTGTAACACACATCTACATCCTCTCGGTCTAAAACCTCGACAACACCATCTGAACTTATCCATATATCCAAAAGCAGATCCAGATAACTGACCTTGTGTTCTTCCACCTGCACATCTCGACAAATATGAAATAAATGCCCCTTCAGATTACCTGAAGGGGCACATATTCGCCACAGAACATGAGCGACGTCCGTTTGGTAAAAAGCCAGCGTTTGAGAACCAGCAGGCAAGAGGGCACCGGCGACTTCCCAGGCGCGGTTTGACACATAAGACAAGACAACCCAATCTGTGCCACGGGCGACCAAATCGCACATATACGTTTCATCGGGTTTATCGAAATGGCGTTTAAATTCGCAAAACAACACGATGGAGGTCCTAAACAATGAAATAGCAGATCAGGATCGTCAAACTCGTGATCAGCCAACAGATCCACTGCAATGACCAACCGCGCTTTTCACCCAGGCCAGAAGAAACACATTGCCCGAGATAACAACCCGTAAAAATGACAAATAATACAATGCCCCACACCATAAAAATACCCTTTTTTATATCAGCTTGACAACTTCTTCTCGTTCTGCCGAGAGCCTGATTGCATCAATCACGCGAATGGCCTCCAGACACTCCTCCGGTTTGACCAGCAATTCTTCTCCATGTACAAGTGCTGTGCCCACATTGTCGTAATACGTGCGATAGCTGCCGAACAGAGGCGACACGGGGTGCTCTACAGTTTGTCCGCGATCATTGGCCACGCGCAACTGATAACGCGCAGGGTCTTCCGGAACGAGCACGCCAAAAACACCCGACTTCATCGACGCTTCTTGAGGGTCTATGCCATATTTTCTAAAACTTCCAAGCGCGCCGCGCACATGATAGCGCGGCTTGGCATACATCCACGCGGAGCCCAATTCAATAAAATAGCGCACCCCATTTGCAAATCGCAGATGAATCAAAGCCAGCGCTTCAACATCGGCCTTGTCCTTGGGATAGCGATATTGCAAATCGGCAAAAACGGTTTCAACAGTTGGGCCGTAAAGTCCGAGAGCCTGATCTACCAGATGCGCTCCCCAATCGAGAACGCGTCCTCCGCCGTATTTTTTCCACGCACGCCACCCGACATGCGGACCACCATAAGTTGTAATATTGGACTCAATAGTATAAATATCGCCCAATATCCCTTCTGCGAGTATGTGTTGCAACGTCAAAAAATCGCCATCCCATCGCCGATTCTGATACACACTTAAAAGCACCTGATTGCGCTCAGACGCTTCAATCATAGCCAGTGCTTCAGACTCATTCAAACACATAATTTTATCTGTTACGAGATGTTTGCCCGCGTCCATTGCCCGAATAGCCATCGGCGCGTGTGTATCGTGTGGTGTCGCCAGCACAACGAGATCGATATTATCATCGTCCAATAGCGCGTCAAAAGAGTCATACGTCGCGATCTGTGGGAAATCGGCCTCTGCGTCCTGGCGTTTCTCTAATGAACGCGAACAAACCGCATAGAGTTCGAGATCTGGCGCCATCTGAATCAATTGTGCGTGAAAGACTTTTCCACCCAAACCATAGCCCACCAGTCCAACGCGAATCATGAACTCCCTCCAAAAAAAGAAAGGCCGCCTCAAAAGAAGCGGCCTCAAAAAGAACTGGCGTGAGAGTTTACAGCCAGTTTACCCTTTTTGAATGCACCATTATTTCAGCAACATCATGCGCTGAACCTTGGTAAAATCGGCCACTGACATGCGATAAATATAAATACCACTGGCTACCTGCTTGCCAAATTCATCTGTGCCATCCCAAACGACCGAATGAAAACCCGCATCCATTGTTTCTTGAACCAGGGTGCGAACTTCTTGCCCGAGTAGATTGTAGATCACCAGTTGGACATCACCCGCTTCCGGCAACCGATATTCAATAGTCGTGGAGGGGTTAAAGGGATTTGGTACATTTTGTTCGAGGGCATAATCTTGGGGCATGGGCTTGAGGGCGCCAATTTCAATATTGGTAATCGCATCAATACCGCCAGCCAAATCAACCATCACCCCATCGAGAATCTGAAAATCAGAGGCAAGAGGTGTCTGTGTGGTATTAAACGTAAACTCGACCAGAGCGCCATCGCCACTGACAGCTTGACCATCGACCTTCATCGCGCCAACAGCCACTTGCCCTGGCGTCTTGTTAGACGCGAGAAACAGCGCGGGTTGCCCGCTGTTCGCATCGAGCAGATTTTGATCGACCTGGCGTGCTTCGACAAATTCATACTTGGATTGATCGTACTGCAGCACAAAACCATAACCCTTCAATTTCTGCGCGTAATTGATAGAGACTTGCAGTTTCAAAACGCCATCTTCAGCAACAATATTTTGCGTGCGTTGCAGCACCAGACCTGCCAGACTATTCTCGCCGCCCGTAAATTCTATACCCTGTGTCAGGGGTCCAGCAATGGCAGAGCCAACCAACCCCAACCCTAAACATGTCGCAATAATCAAACGTTTCATGACGCTTCCTCCTATTGTATGAAAGTGTTTGCACTTCATCTATATAAATTTACTACTTACCAGCATGTATGTCAACCGCATTTTTTATCTAAAATATGTTACAATTGCTTTTACAAGCCCAGAAATAGATACCGATGTCTCGTCAAGTTCGACAACCACATCAAATCCCTGTGAAACTGCTGTTTGGGCTGTGATAGGACCGATACACGCCGCTGGCAAGTATTGCCAGTTTTGTCGCGCCTTTTTTAACAAACTCGCCAGATTTACAACCGTAGAAGAACTTGTAAAAGCGATCAGATCAATAGCCTCTTTTTCTACCAATTGCAAAAATTCTTCGGGCAAGCATTTGGGCATAACCGTTTTGTAAACAACAAGTTCACGAACTTCAGCACCGCGTTCTCGAAGCTTATTAGCGAGTACATCCCGAGATTCTTCAGGACGAGGCAGCAAAAAATCCTGTCTCGAAAGATCTGCGCCAAAAGCCGCGAGCAAGCCTTCTGACGTGCGATTCACCGCTTCGAGATCTACATTGAGACGCCACTCGCGCACCCGTGCCGATGTCGCCGCGCCAATAGTCGCAATTTTTACCTCACCCAATGCGCGTATATCGCGGCTTTGCTTAAACAGACGCTCAAAAAAGCGATCGGTTCCGTTTGTACTCGTCAGAACAAGCCAATCATAAGAATGAATATCTGAAATGGCATCATCGACATCACACCAATTCTCGGGTTCCGAAAATGCAATCGTCGGCACTTCCAGCACTTGCGCCCCCAACGCCCGCAGCATCTGTACCAATTCACTCGCCTGCGTGCGCGCCCGCGTCATAGCAATCGTTTTGCCGAACAAGGGCTTAGCCTCAAACCAATCCAGATCCATCGCCGCGACCTTCCCAACGACAATGACCGCGGGATTGGTCATTTCGACCACGCCCATCTCCCCCAACGTCGTCCTCACAGTCCGTTGCAATGGCAAAGACCCCCACTGTATGGCTGCAACGGGTGTTTCAGGCGGACGTCCCCCCGCGATGAGGCGTCGGGCAATTTCACTGCGTTTTTGCGTGCCCATCAAAATCAGGAGCGTGCCACCGACTTTTGCCAATCCCTCCCAATCAACTTCTCCATCTCCTTCAAGCGAAGCCGTTGTCCCCGTTACAATCGTCACATGTGGGGATATACCGCGATGCGTCACGGGAATACCCGCATAAGCGGGTGCCGCTATTGCACTGGTAATACCCGGTACAATCTCAAACGGAATCTCATTGTCTCTCAGAACTTCAGCTTCCTCGCCACCGCGCCCAAAAACAATGGGATCCCCCCCTTTTAATCGCACTACCGTCAACCCTTCCTGGGCACGATCAACCATCATCTGGTTAATCTCATCTTGCTGCACGCGCTGAAAACCCGGGCGCTTTTCCACATTGATACACCCGCATTCCCGCCGCGCTTCCTTCAAAAACTCGGGATTCGCCAACCCGTCATACAAGATCACATCGGCTTCCCGAATCAGGCGTAACCCCTTCACAGTTATCAATTCCGGATCGCCCGGCCCGGCACCTATGAGATATACACATCCAGTTTTCATGAATAGCTCTCAGCTCAGAACAATGCGCTCTGTTTCTCCCCACGCCGTAACGGTGACCTCAATTCTACCGTCAGCCACCTCGCCTTGAACCGCTCCGTCTTGACATTCTCCTGAGATCATCAACACCAGAAACCGCGCCTGCGCACCGGCATCAATCTCCTGTACGAACCGGACATGGCAGACCTGCGCCTTTTGTGCCGACATGTTCTGTCGATAGGTCAATGGGACCATGCTCGGCCCCCAACCGATCTCCACATTGTGAATCGCGTCCGACCACGCGGGTGCCAGCTTGATACCTGGATCACCGGTGCTTACAACCATGCGATTTTCTATCTCGCGCAACTCATTCGGACAACGCAGCGTCCAGCGAAGCGTGTGCGCAACCTCACTTTCCGCGGCATCCAGCAGATCGTAAATCAGAAAATAGTTTCTCTTTTTTAACAGAACCGTACGTTCGTGCCGTACCCCCTTCGAACGCAGATATCCTTCATGCGAGATGCGTACATACATTTCCGCTTCTTCATCTCGCCAATCGAGCAACCGCCCCCAGATTCTTCGTTTTTCACCCGGGCGCCAGAGGTCCTGATCATCCTCGTCAATCCAAACTGTATTCTGCCCCCGCGTGCCATAATACCAGGTGCGATAATCCGGATCGCTATATGCAAATGGGGATCCAGGAGACAGGGCCGCCGGACAGCCTTTCACCCAGGCTGAAAACGAAGCCTGCGCCCCGTAAGCATGTCCGCCTTCCGGATGCCCGAAATCCAGGATCAGCACGTTCGCCTCGCGGTCCCACCCGTCGCGAAGCACGGCGATACCCGAATCGGGAAACAGATGTGAAGCCGATGCAGGTGCCCTTTGCTGCACACCCATTGGATTCGGAACGCATAGATCGTTCAGTATTGTATTGCCCCAACCCGGCCCGGCCTTCTGAACTGGCACAAACTGGGGATGGTACCCACGGTCGATATGCCACTGAAGCACCGGGTCTTTGAAGAAGGTATTTCCAGAAGCCAGAAACGCGGGCCAATCCTGCGCGTACACCGCCGAATTAATTGCTGGAGTAAAACCATCCGGCGTCAGAATCTCAGCCAGAAATCGATGCATCGCCAGAAACCGCGCTCGAAAAGGCTCGGTATCGTAGAAGCTGGGTAGCCCACGACGGGCCAGAATCATCTGCAGAGTTGCAAATGACCGGATGACCGTCTTGTGATATTGCGTGCAGATTTCCTTCTGAAACCCATCTGGATAGACCTGGTTCAAAAGCAACACTTCCTGAATCTGCCGCCCCGCTTCCAGCCAACCCTCTGCAGCATCCCATTCCGGGAGCAACGCTCCGACACCGCCCATTCCACCGCTGCCCGAAGCAATGAAATTTAGCTGCTGTTGCCACGCCACCGCGGTCTGTGAAGCTACTTGCCCATGCAGATGCTGCCCCAAGCGCCAGATCAGGATAGACGCTGCCCGACAATCTGCCACTGTCCATTCCGGATGGGCGCGCAACGCATACAGCGCCTCGCCCAGCGCCTTCAGCTTCAACCCGACAGACAACGTATTCCAAACCGCATAAATTCCCCCCGCCTTCATCCCCCGATTCAACACCATCGCCTCATCGCGAATATCATCGATCTGGTCGAGATAGCTCTGCACGCAGTCCGCAACCGCCCGCACATATTTCCCCTCGCCGGTCAACATCGCCGCCCGGATCGGCCATCTGAGAAAAAACATATAATGCAACCCACCCCAGTTCATCGTCCGATCCGGATTCGCGCTCCAATCCAGTCCGACCCCCGGCACATAAGGCACCGTGGATTCTCCATACACCATTTTTCCATCAATCAGCCGATCCGACTCCTCGATCCAGACCCGTGACAATCCCGGCCAGTGCGTTCGCATGGCGTCACCGAATCGTTCCGAATCGAAATGCCACGTCGGTTGGGCCCTGCCTGCCAGATAGGCATGCCAGACGCCCCAGGCAGCCGCCTCGTTTTTTGGATCCGACACATCATCCGGTAGCACCAGCCCCGAAATGCCGCGTTGCACCTGCCTCCAGAATGTCTCGGCATTGTAAACAGGCGGTTTAAATTCGTTCACCACACTCTCCTGTAGAGGAGTTCTATACACATCCAGTTAGCATGAATAGCTCTCAGCAATCAGCAGTCATCGTCCCTTCCTGAAGTGTCGAAAACCCAAACTTCTAAAGCCTCTTGCGAGTCAATTTCAGGATTAAAAACCAATATCCCTTCAGCCTGTGCCGCTCGAATCAGGCGTTGGTCAGATGCGACAAGCACCAGTTCATCGCCCGCTTTGCGAAGGAGTGTTGCGACCTCTAATGCTGAACGCAATACAATGCTATCAACACTATTGAGCGAATGTGTTTCAATCAAATTCATCGAGGCCCAAATGAGTGACTTATGGATGAGAATAGCAGTAAAATCTGAATTCTCTGCGATCACCTCACGGTTCAAATGGACGACTGCCTGAGCGAAATCCGGCACCATAATTCGTCTGTCGTTCTTTTTTCGGACAAAGACCCAAAACACTTCCACAGCACCGAGAACAGAGCACATCAAACGATCTAAAGGAATGTTATCAAAAAGGAAATTGACTTTATCACTCCCGGTCTCCTGGGTGTAACGCTTGACAAGAGCACTGGCATCAAAATAGAAATGATGCATACCTATTTCTCGCGTTCTGCGATAATAGCACGACTAAACTCGTTATCTTCTGGACGGATACCGTTACGTACCATACGTGCTTGAAGCTGCTCAATGGGAATTGGTTCTATATCGGCAATTCCCATCTTTTTAAGCACTTCACGAAAAATTTTAGCTCCCTCTTTTTTATCCTTCCTATAATAGGCCATAACCTCTGCCCCTGTTTTGAAATTCTCAGGGGCTTCGGACAATAACTCGTCAATGACCCATGAGAGTTGCACATTCGTATCTTTCACTACCTTCTCCAATTGATCTAAACGTTTTTCCAGATTTCCAAGCGTTTTTCCCATAGTAGAAATCCTCCTCTATGAACCTTATAAGATGTCTTTCCGCACCTCAATGGCGCGGAAGAGTATCCTTCCCATCCCGATCCAAAATCACTCCCGCACCTTGCTTGATCAACCCCTTTGCAACGCGCACGCCCAACTGCTCGGCAGATGGTGCCTGTCCTTCTGCCCTCTCAGATATCACCTGACGTCCATCGGGGGAGGCAACAACGCCCGATAGCAACAGAACATCAATAGAAGCCTTGTCAAAGGCCGCGTACCCTCCAATTGGAACGCGACAGTCTCCCCCCAATGCCGCCAGCATCGTGCGCTCTGCGGTAACAGCCTGTTGCGTTTCAACGCAATTCAAAACGCCAACAAGTTCTGTAATCCGCTGGTCACCTTCTCGTATTTCTATCCCCAGCGCAGCCTGCCCGGGCGCGGGCAAACAGATTTCCGGGTCGATAAAATCCGCAATGCGATCTCCCAGTCCCAACCGCTTCAAACCCGCTGCGGCTAAAATAATACCATCCAAATTTTCCGTTTCGAGCTTTTTGACGCGCGTATCCACGTTTCCCCGAATCGCCACAAAATTCAAATCCGGTCGCGCGTGTTTCAACTGTGCTTGTCGCCGCAAACTGCCCGTTGCAACCGTCGCGCCTTCTGGCAAATCTCGAAACACCCGATCATTTTTGCTGACCAGCACATCGCGCACATCTTCGCGCGCACTCACCGCGCCCAAAACCAATCCCTCTGGCAACCTGGTCGGCAAATCTTTCAAACTGTGAACCGCCAGATCAATACTGCCCGACAGCAGCGCGTGCTCGATCTCCTTTGTCCACACCTCTTTGCCACCAATTTGAGACACAGGCGTTTCTGAGAGTCGGTCTCCCTCTGTTTTAATCACCTCAATCTCAATACTGAAATCGGGATATGCGCTCGCCAGTTTTCTCCTTGCCCAATTGGCCTGCCACAAAGCCAGCGCACTACCCCGACTGCCAATAACCAACTTCATGAATTGCGCACCTTTTCAATCTCTATGTCCTCAACCACCAGATCAAACAAGTATGAAAGTGCTGCCACATAAGCCCCACCATCTTCTTCCTCGCCAGCCTCTCTAAGGCGCGTCACCGGTTTGTGCAGCACCTTATTCATAAATCGGCGCATCAAATTGGTAACCTGAGCGCGTTGCTCATCTGAAAATTCACTGAGCCTGGCCTGCGCGAGTTCCGAATCCATAAAAGATTGAAAATGTCCACGCAGAGCCACAATAGCGGGAACAACCGATAGAGAATTTATCCACGCAGAGAAGTTCTCCACCTCTTCTTCTATAATTGTATTGACTTTATCCGCTTCAATTTTTCGCTTCTCTAAATTCGCGCCAACAACGGACTCCAGATCGTCCAGGTCGTATAAAAACACATTGTACAGGTCACCAACTACCGGATCAATATCGCGCGGCATGGCAATATCGATCAAAAACATCGAGCGATTATTGCGCTTTTGCATCGCCGCTGCTATATGGTGGCGTTCCAGAACATAAGCTTCCGCGCTCGTAGAACTGATAACAACATCTGCCCCGTGCAAACTTCCTATCCCTTCGTCCCAGGAAATGGCGCGCCCGCCTACGCGCATTGCCAAATTTTGTGCCCGCGCTAACGTGCGACTCGTCACCAGCAAAGACTTCACTCCATTGTCGGTGAGGTGCCGCGCTGTCAATTCACTCATCTCGCCAGCACCGAGCACCAGAGCTGTATGCCCTTCGAGATTGCCAAAAATTTTCTTTGCGAGTTCCACCGCTGCAAAACTGACGGAAACCGCACCCGTTGCAATCTCAGTTTCCGTGCGCGCCCGCTTTGAAACCTCAGTCGCAGTGCGAAATAAGCGATTCAGCACGGTTTTGCTCGTTCCCATAGATAGTGCAGCAGCCCCGGCCTCTTTCACCTGACCTGCAATTTGCGGCTCGCCCATGACCATAGAATCCAACCCACAGGCGACCCCGAAAAGGTGGCGCACGGCTTCTGCATCGCGATAGACAACCGTGTGCTGTCCCAATGCGTCGGCATCCAATCCACTTTGCTCGCTCCACCCCGCGATCACCGCTGTGCGAGCAGCGTGAATATCCGTCGCAACACAATAGACTTCCGAGCGATTGCACGTCGATAAAACCGCGCATTCGACGATTTCGGGCACGCTGGAAAAGTATTGGAGAACGGCATCCAGAGCCTGGGGCAACACCGCGACCCCATCTCGAATTTCAACAGGTGCCGTGCGATAACTCAGCCCAATTACGACGAGAGACATACTTCAATCCGCTCCTCAATTTCAGCCCACTTGCCCTTGCGCGCCAGAGCAAGCGTATCATCTGTCACCAACTGTTGCCAGAACGCTTGCCTGCGTTCTGGCGCGTTGGGAAATCGCGCATAAACTCTACGCCTTAAATCCGCCATCAAATCCAGTAACTGTCCATCATCCCAAAAAGCCTCAATTTCTCGACGCAACAGCCTGGCGTAAGCAGGACTATTGCCCCCGGTGGAAATCGCCACCTGTAAGTCGCCACGCCGCACAACCGCGGGCACAATAAAATCGCTATCTGTATGTCGATCCGCACCGCAAAACAAAATCCCCCGGCATTTCGCCGCCGCCTGCACCGCCCGATTGACATCTACGTGATCAGTCGCGGCAATCACGAGCGCGCTACCGTCCAAATCACTCGGCTCAAATGCCCGCTGATAGAGATGGATCACACCTTCATCGGCCAATTTCAGAATGCCCTCGGTCGCGGTTACACCAACAACTCGAACCCGCGCCCTTGCATCGCACAACCCGCGCACTCTGCGTTCGGCAACGCGACCCGCCCCAACCACAACACATAATTTATCTTCTAATTTTAAAAACACGGGATAACGCATGGCTTAAGGTCCTAAATTGTGGGGACCAGAAAACAGGACGCCCATCACGGGAAATGCCAGAATTACGAAGACAAAACCCATGATAGACAGAAAAGCCGCTCGTTTGCCCTGCCAGCCACCCCACCACCGTGCGACGAGATTGCCCGCATAAATAATCCAGGCAATCAGAACGGGGAAAAACACCGGCTCACGCCATATAGAAAACTGTGAAAGATGTTGAAATGCCCACACCGAACTGGCAATCGTTCCGCCCGTCAAAAAGACAAACCCAAAAGTGGCAGCGCGGTTAGTGATCTGATTCAACACCTCGAGTGAAGGCAGACGGGAATAAAAAAAACCTAAATGCTTGGCCTGAATTTCGCTCAAAAGCATCAGATACATCACACCTCCAACACAGGAAATCGCAAAAGCCGTGTACGCAAGTCCATAAGCCAGCACATGCAGTTCAAACCACCCACCGCTATATCCCGTGACCTGAATATCCTCAGTACCCAACAATTTTGTAAGCGTCAAAACGTGCAAAACCACCACAATAGGCACAATCAGCACGCCCAAAGACCGATCTCGCGTACTCACTTCCAGATAAATATAAACAACCGCGACTAACCACGCACACAGCGATGGCAAAACCTGACTGGTCAAAGGTACCTCGCCAGCAGAAATTGTGATAACGACCAAAAGCACAGTGTGCATACACCAGGCTCCCCATATTCCCCAGGTACACAAGTCACGCCAGTGTGCTCTGGGCTGGTGAAAATGCAAAGCATAACCCAACGCACTGACGATATACGCTCCTCCTGTTGCAATGAGTAAGATGTCAAAAATCATAGCCTTTTCCTCAATCATCCAAACCGACATCACAAAAAGAAATATACTGAACAGGGTATAACTTCGCCAGTACCATCAATGCAATGGTGTTCCCAACAACTTTGGATTGGATGGTTTAGCTACCCTCTCACCCGGCGTAATAGAGCCTAACACCACTTGTTTATCAGCACCGGTTACACTCGGCACATTGCCCGGGTGCCCATTCAGGGTCTGACAGGCAAGGATCGCAAATGCAATAGCTTCTTTTGCTTCTGATGCCATTCCCAGATCATCCAGTCGCTTGAATGCGATATTTCCCAGTGCCCGATCCAAAAGATCCATCATAACCGGATTTTTGGTTCCGCCCCCACTTACAATCACTTCGTGGATTTCACATCTGGACAAAACAAATCGTTTTAGCCCATGCACAATGCTTTCCACCGTGAACTGCACTGCCGTACGCACGAGATCTTCTCGTTTTCCCTCCCAATCGAGAATTTTCTGAACCATATCGGCTCCAAAATCCTCTCGCCCCGTTGATTTGGGCGGCTCCATATCAAAAAAAGGATGTGCCATAAGCACATCCAAAAGATCCTCACATACCTGGCCTTTGTCCGCAAGTACCCCATCTCTATCGAAACTCTGTTTGCCGCGTGTTATTGCCTGCACAACCCCATCAATGACCATATTGCCAGGCCCCGTATCAAATGCGAAAATATCTGACACGCCACAGTTTGCGGGCAATATATTGACATTGGCAATACCACCGATATTGAGCATCGCACGTCCCACGTAATCAGACCGAAACAACAGATAATCCACCAGCGGGACAAGTGGTGCCCCCTGTCCGCCCACAGCCATATCCCGTGACCTAAAATCCGATACCGTCGTGATTCCCGTGCGCTCTGCAATTACTGCGGGACTGCCAATTTGCAGCGTTGATCTCACCTTTTTATCCGCAACAACAGCAAGCGAGGGCAAATGGTGAATCGTCTGCCCGTGCGATCCAATCACATCGACTTCTCCCGCGCTGACATTGGCCTTCTCGCACACGCGCAGTGCAGCCTCTGCAAACCATTCCCCAAGCGCGGCATCCATGCGACATATTGTATCGACCCGTCCATTTTCACAAAGCGACAAAATCTCCCTTCTGACATCTTTGGGAAAAGGAATCTCGACATATCCGAGAAGAAACATATCGGATTCCCCGATCTCCACAAGCGCAGCATCCACCCCATCGGCAGAAGTTCCAGACATGAGACCGATCGCTTTCATAATTTTCCTCACGCGAATCTACACAATTTGCACTGATTTTGGATGGTTGGGCGGGGTTCGTTGATTCGTCTATTCGTCTATTCGTTCACGCTCCTATCTCACGAACGGTTTTGACACCGCGAATAAAATAGTGATAAACAACTGACCCCTTGAAAAGACGCCGTTCAACCTCACCATCTCCAACGCTTCTGAACCGCTGGGCTTCTCGCCGCCGTCGCCAAATATTGCACGGATGCAGCAACACCCATAAAAGGCCAGCTATTGCCGCAACGGGATGTTTCCAATTACCCTTTAGCAACAAACCCAAATTTGCCAGTTCCATAGCGACGCGAACAGGGAATTTATACAACAGCCGCGAAAGGGAAAAATTTTTCAACAACATCACGAGTTGATTCCGGTGATTCAAATACGCTTTTTTATAACTCTCTGCACCCAGAGTAAATCCGCCGTAGTGATATACGAGAGAATCGGGCACATAGACGATGCGATACCCCGCAAGGTGAAACCGCCAGGACAAATCGATCTCTTCCATATGCATTATAAATCCCTCATCTATCAGCCCCGTTTTTTTGAGGCAATCCATACGCAAAAACATCGCTCCTCCAATAGCCCAAAAAATATCGCGGGAGTGATTGTATTGCCCCACATCTTCTTCGACAAACTCAAATATCCTGCCCTGACAAAACGTAAACCCCCACTGATCCATCAGCCCGCCTGCAGCCCCGCCATAATCAAACATTTTGCGATTCTGAAGTGACCGAACCCTGGACTGACACGCCCCAATTTCGGGATCGGATTTCAGGGCATCAATCAGCGGCGGCAACCACCCTTCGCCCACCTCCACATCCGAATTCAACAACATCGCATACGCGCCCTTTGCAATCTCCAGCCCCCGGTTGCACCCGGCGCCCATCCC
>VXRD01000028.1 GCA_009838845.1 Gemmatimonadota bacterium
TATTTTTTTCGGGCTTTTGCTTTGGGTGTGGGGGGGGGTGGGGGCGGGGGGGAGTGGGTTTTTGATGTTTTATCTGTCCAGGCGGTCTGTGACGGGGGTTGCTCCTTTTGAAGATTGGCGATTGCTTTTGGGCGCGGGGTTGTTTTTTGCCGGTTTCTGGTGGTGGGAAAGAGGGCGGAGAGATCCATTTCTCCCGCTCAATTTTTTTGGCAATCGCATGTTTTGCCGGGTGACGTTTTGCGCTTCGATGCGGATGTTTGTGCAGGGTGGTATTGGAGTTTTGATGCCGCTGTATCTGGTCGATGTTCACCGCATGGGTCCGGCACTGTTGGGCGTGTTTTTGATTATTAGTTCTGCGGCGATGACGCTGATTGTTCGGTTTGGCGGGCAGATGTCCGATCGCTTTCAGAGTCGGTGGCTGGTGATGATTGGGATGTTTGTGCAGTTGACGGTGATGCTGTCTTTTGCCCATTTGTCCGATGCGGTTTCGACATGGGTTATTGCTGGTCTGCTGGCGTATTATGGGCTTGGTGCGGGGTTGATGCTGGCTGCTTTGCACAGTACGGTTATGGGGACTGTCGATTCAGACCAGATGGGCGCTGCTGCAGGTCTTTATAGTATGTTGCGGTTTATGGGTATGGCGATCAGTACGGCACTGGTCGGAGTGGTGTTGCAGTTTTTCTTCGATGCAAATCTGGCTACGCTCGATGCGTACCAGAAGGTGTTTATGGTGCTTGCGATATTTCCCGTGCTGGGGATTGTGGTGGCATTTGGATTGCGGGAGAAGAAGGGGTGAAGCACGTCAATCATCACCCAATAACTTCTGTGCGTTTTGATATGTGATTTTGTCGAATGCGTCTTTTGGCAGGTTCAGGCGCTGGAGATAGTCCATCAGGCGCGTGTCAAAATAATCCCGTCCAAATAACAGGCTATCTTGAAAGTCGATCAGGAATTGCCTGCCAAATGCTTCGTCTCTGCTGATTGCGGTGAGTCCCGATCCCGCGGAGAGGTCGGCGTATAGATTGTCGTATTTTTTGAGCATCTGGGGGACTTTGCCGCCCGGCTCAACGGGTCCCTTGGGATAGGCTTCTTTGTCAAATTTATCGTCGCCAGAAATGTGCGCCCAGAATCCCGGGGCGTGGCCGATAAAATTGGTTTCGGGACATGCGATAATCGCCCGTTCAAATGCTTCGATGCTGCCGCCATACCACCAGTTTGGTCTCGGGTAATCCCCGCGTCCGTGATCGATGGGGTAGTCGAGATGGATTGTGATTGGCAGGCCCATGTCACCACAGGCGTGATAGAGTCTGAGGGCATCCGGGTCGTCAAATACGACTCTGACCTTTAATTCGCTGGCAACCCGAATCCCGTGAATTTCTACGGCTGCTTTCAAGCGGTCAATTGCGTCGGGCCGTTTTGGGTGTGGCATGTATCCCAGTACAAATCGGTCGGGGGCTGTGCGCCCCACCTGTATCACGTCTTCGAGGGGGATGCACACGCCTGTTGGGGGTAATACATTGTGATAACTGGGGCTGTATTCGTCTTCTGGCGCTTCCCAGGAGAATAGCCACATAAGGTCGATGTTTTGCTCGTCCATGTTTTTCAATATTTTTTCGGCGTTGAATCCGTGCCAGTTTGGGTGATTGTGCGCGTCGATTAACATGTGAATCTCCTTTTAGATCAGATATGCGCCATCCCGGATGATTTGGCGTGTCTTCCCGTCTGCTGAAATCAACAGGAGTGATGCCACTTGTATCGGGCTGTCTTTGGCATAGACGATGTCTTCGTGAACAATATGTGCGGGGGATTTGAATTGTTCTGGCCCAATTGTGCCGCCGAGATGTTCGCTACGTCCATAAGCCCAGTGAAAGCCCGCTTTTTCATCTTCTAAGACATTGCCCCAAACAACGGCTTTGGGGTTACATCCCAGGGCGAGTTCGGCGATGTTGCCGCGTATTGGATCTTCTTCGAAATAGGCTTTGAAACTCGCGGCCTGTGTTGTTTTTCCCGCGACATCTACTATCCGATTGTTTTCGACCCGAAATACGATGACGTCGCCGTTGTCACTGACGGGTATTTCGCCTTCCGTGCGACTCGGGTCGCCGTTTTTTTCTCCTTCATAGGGGACCTGGAAACTCTCGCCACTCGGCAAGTTGATGATGGGAAATGCCGAGTTTGCCTTTTCTCGGGGCAGTTGTCCGTCGTCTTTGTGGGCTTCTCGGTAGCGCAGGTCAACGGTCCATTTGTGGCCGGTTGAAAAAATAACCCGTGCGTATTCTGCTTCGGAGAGGGCGTCCATTAATATCTGGCAGCGGCGCGCCACTTCGGTATAATCCGCGGAGAGCGCGGTTTCTTCCATGCGTCGCGCAACGCCTGGCAATGACGCGGCGCGAAAATCATTGTGTGAACGCGCCCACATAGATAGGGGCGCGGTGGCGGAGAATTGCGTGAGTGCATTTACTATTGTCGCTCGCGTCAGGCCGTCGCGCAAGGGAATGGGTTCGCCTTTGTCGAGGGGCAAATTGCCATTGTGCGCGCCGGTCGCGGGAAAGGTGATGAGCGGCAGGACGTCGAAGCCAATCTGTTCGCCGAGCGATACCCAGGCTGCACGCCATTCGGCGGCCATTTCTCTGCGCTCGCGCCAGGTCTCGCTATCGCGCAGTTCACCGTGCGGGACATCGGCAATGACGGCTACTGTTTCGTCGGGTTCGGGATGAAATACATCTGTGAATAATTTGTGTAAGTCCATTTTACAGGTTGTCCAATACAGCGCGCAGTTGTCGTACGCCTTTTAGCATGAGTTCT
The DNA here is from genome assembly GCA_009838845.1 of Gemmatimonadota bacterium. Taxonomy (NCBI): domain Bacteria; kingdom Pseudomonadati; phylum Gemmatimonadota; species Gemmatimonadota bacterium. The sequence goes on from VXRD01000028.1 coordinate 2,806, forward strand.
GGGGATCCCCAGTGTTCGATGCTCACATTGCCCGTATAACCGTCTGATAGGACCATTTTGAGCAGGTCTTCGTATTTTATATCGCTGTCGCGAATGGGGTCCAGTTCTTTGTCGGGGTTGGGTTTGACGTGCAGATGGGTGATTCGTCCTTTGATCTGTTCGTATCCATCTGGGATGGCTTGTTCGCCACATCCGATGCCGTTGTTCACATCCCAGCAGAAGCTGAATCCCGATGTGTCGCCCAGTGCGTCGGCAACTGTTCTCGCTTCCGCACAGGTGCCGGCAATGGTCGCGCCTTCGTTTTCCAGTGATAGGGTGACGCCTTCGCGTTCGGCTGTTTTGGCTATGGGGCCGAGAAATGGCACGATGACGTCGAGATAGTTCTCAACACCGGGTCGATTTGCCCGGTCTCCTTTTCGTCGATTGGGGTTCCAGAGGGAAAATCCGCGGATGACGGTTGTATCAAATGCTTTTGCGAGTTCGATCATGCGGTCAAATATGCGCTGGTGTTCGGCTTTTTCTTCGGCGCTGTCGTGGGCGCATTTGCCCACGGGCGAGCCGACGGACATAACGGTTACATTGTACTTTGCCAGTACGTCCTGGACGCGCTGCAGTTCGTCGTTGTCGATTTCCTGGACGCGTTTGCCCCAGATGCCACCGCGCAGTTCAATGCCCGTTGCACCCGCTTCTACGCCCAGGCGCACAGATTTATCAAAGTCGGCTTTGTCGATTTCATCTGCAAAATAACACAGTTCCATCCCTTCCTCCTGTAAATGGTTATACGAATCAACGAATCAACGAATCAATGAAACAGGTAATGTACATGAAAGCCGTCA